>JBPOHH010000115.1:0-1739 GCA_052035765.1 Bacteroidota bacterium | reverse complement strand
ACCTCAAAAACCTGAAGGCGGTATTTGATAGGAAACTGCGGTCTGGGCGATATGCCAGTCCAGCGGAACATCGGACGCTTATTCTGCGCGAGAATACTTTTGTCTTCGGGTTGCAGCAGCACAGGCGCCTGATAGCTCTGCAATGTAAAGCTCTTACATACAGGAGCAGTCAGCTGTTTATCCTGCGGGTCAAGTAACGCGCAGCAAAACTCATACGATCCCGCCGGTAGCATTCCTGTTTTGATGGCAGTTTGGTCTGCGCCATCTTTGATTTTTGCAGCTTCAAATGGAACCAAGTCCTCTCCGTAGTATTGACTTACTCCCGAAGGAATGTCCAGAATTTTCATCTTTTCAGGTTTGGTGTTTACAATCAAAGAACCGTCTTTGTTGATTTTGCAATCAAATTTAGCGCGTATCGATGTTGAACCTGAGTTGATAACGGTCACTATTACCGTCTCTTTCCTCTGCGCCCAATTTGATAGATAGGGATCCGGCCTTGAGGACATGTTGAGTGTTACCTTCAGTTGTGCGAATGTTGGTATCGCAATAACCAACAAAAGAAGCATCACCATAAAAACTGTTTTTTTCATAAAATTACCTATGAATGAATATTTAAAAATGATTTTTTGCATGTATTTTAGCTTCTCTAAACGTTTAATTATTATTACGTTAGAAGCTCGATGTAGCCGAAAGCTGGAATAGTTGTTCTGAGAATGACTTTCCTTTCGGTATCGGATTGCCATACTGATATTGGTTCGCACCGTAGCTCGCGCCGAACGTTAGCCACTTGGTCGCTACCCAACGTAATCCTGCTTTTAAAAAGCTTTGCGTGTCGGTAGGACTTCCGGCCAAAGTGCTGCTGCCTATACTAAGTGATGCGCTTGGAACAAGTGTTCGGTTGAAGAGATAATAAGATGCATTGATGCCAAGCGAACGAATAATTATCGCGCCCGATGGTAATGCATTCTCCATATAGCTGCCGGTCGTCCCGATATTCAGCCCGAGTTGGCTAAATATGAGGTTGTAATTTGCCATTAGAGTCCTTGTATCATTAGAGCTTTGCGCGCCACTCACCACATTGAAATCTTGAAATTGATCGAGCGAAAAACTCAGATTGATACTATGGGTCAATGTCTCACCGGCGAGAGTCAGCGATGGGTCTATGCTGAAAGAACTGCTGACGTTTTGGATTTTGAGAGTGTCGTTGGTTTGGTCATTTCGAACGCCGAAGTTGGAATAACTACCGCTAATACTGAATTCTTCCGTAAAATTCATATTGATATTCGCACTCGCGATAAGCTGAGAAAGGGTCTCGCCTTTTGTGCCCGAGAGATTATTGACACGATTGCCGATCGAGCCATTGATGGAGAGGTCACCACTAAAAAGCTTGAGATAGGGTGAAGCTTTGATGTCGAATCTATCTGCCTGTTGAAACGGATAGCCGATTGGAACAAATCCGGCTCCTAGGTAAAGCCCAGAGAGCTTTATACCCCATGTTTTCATTCTCAATCCGAGTTCGGCAGTACCGGCAATGTCGGCTCGTGTCGAAGTACGCGTGGTGGAAATCGATCCAAGAGGGTTTCCGTCGATATTCTGTTCAGATGAACTTAAATCCCTTGTAAAATTAGAAAGTGCTCCTTCTATTTTTAGTTCGAGTCCTTCGACAATCAATACTTTTGCGTTAAGTGTACCGACCATACCTTCTTCAGCCCGAAGTCGGACAGTATCTGCCGGAACGA
>JBPOHH010000545.1:0-2164 GCA_052035765.1 Bacteroidota bacterium | reverse complement strand
GTCGGTAGTTCCGTTAGGAACGTTTCAAATTGTAGTCCAGCCCTGCAATTTGGTCGAGCCGCCGGCTCTTTTTGGTGTTTTTTATTGTTTTTCATTGTCGGTAGTTCCGTTAGGAACGATTCAAATTGTAGCAACGGAATGTATTCCGTTGAAAATGAACGATTCAAATTGTAGCAACGGAATGTATTCCGTTGAAAAATGAACAGATAATTCCTCTGTTCGTATAGAGTTAGATCATCATACCATACATTAGGTGCCTACATTATTGTGTTCGATTTTTCTTCGAATTAAGAATAATTCTCCATCCTGCCGCTATTTAACAATTATAGTTTCAATAAAACATAGAAGTTAGCTATATTTGCTGTATGCTATTGTGAAATTAAATCAGCATGTGTCGATTCTTCACTCGAAGACTCGCTCAGAATGACAAGGCAATTGCTTGCTACCTTGTGAAGTTCTTGATTTATAATACCTTATACGCCTATCTCTCAATATATTTTTATAACCTTTTCGAGGATTTTTTATGAAAAATCACGTGCTATTACTCGCGGCCTTGTGCCTTGTATGGGTGGGATGCTCCAACACTCAGACGCGCACCTACACTCGTTGGACACCGGTGTATATTCCTATGGATGACTTTCGATCATCGGTGAAAAGTGATTCACCTCATCCTCTCAGTAATCCGGGAAAAATATATGTCAAAGGCAATTATCTCTTTATCAATGAAAAGGAAAAGGGGATACATATCATAGACAATTCGAACCCAAGTGCGCCCAAAAACCTGGCGTTTATCAATATTCCCGGCAATGGTGACCTGGCGGTCAAGGATAATATTCTCTATGCTGACAGCTATATTGATTTTGTAGCACTCGATATCAGTGATGTTGCGAATATCACCGTCATGAAACGTATCAACGCAATATTCCCCAATAACTTAGTGCAGCATGGCGTAAGGATGGATACCACCAAAGGTATGGCAATTGACTGGAAAGAAGAGACCGTGACTGAGGAGTATGATGATTCGAATCCTATCATGTTCGAAAACTGGGGTGGCGGACGTGGCGTGCAATTTGCAACAGATGCATCAAGTGGTGGTAATACTTCCAGCAATGGACGAGGCGGCTCGATGGCTCGATTCACAATTTATGACAAAACTCTTTACGCAGTAAGTACTTCTGATTTACAAATCTTTGCAATCGACAATCCTTCGAACCCATTAGTTTGGGCAAAGATGAATCTCGGTTGGGATATCGAGACTATTTTCCCGTATCAAGATAAGTTATTTATTGGTTCGCAGACGGGGATGTTTATCTACGACAATAAAAACCAACGTAACCCTGTGCAATTGTCACGGTTTAACCATGCACGGAGTTGCGACCCTGTGGTCGTGCAGGGCGATTATGCCTACGTCACACTTCGGGCAGGTTCGCGCTGCGGCGGCGGGCAGAATCAATTAGACATTTTGGATATTAAAGATGTGACCAAGCCCTTGCTGCTCAAGTCGTATGCGATGCAGGAGCCGTACGGATTGGGAATTGACGGACCGACGCTCTTTATCTGTGATGGCATTGCAGGTCTAAAAGTTTTTAACGCAACGGATTACAAAGATTTGAAAGTGACATCGTTCTTGAGTACATTCCGTACGTATGATATCATTCCCTTAGGCAAGAATGCAATCATCGTCGGTCCGGACGGACTCTATCAATATGATTATTCCAATCCTTCGGATATGAAATTAGTGAGCACGATACCGATAGTGAAATAATTCAATGGTTTGCAAATGGAGCTGATGATGAATCGGCTCCATTTTTTTTGTCGGTATGGTGGATGGGAAGTTATAATTGATGCATGGACGAAAAATTCAGGAGAATTCACATTGATACCTCAAAATCGAAGAAAATTTAGCCGTGGTAGTTTTCCTGTCTATCATATTTCAAAGGGTATTGTTGAAATTATCCTGCTGATCTATTTTCTGTCGGATTACTTCTTTGACTTTGCATTTGACATCCCTCTTCATCTTCATATAGTTATGTATGTGTAAGTAGCAAGGCATAAATAGTTATATATTTGTATTTTTTATAATGGACAAATATATGAGCAACAAAAATAGATTTATCAAAGACCTGACAGACGAACAGAGAAGCCAGCTAAATAAGGGATATAA
>JBPOHH010000168.1:0-1781 GCA_052035765.1 Bacteroidota bacterium | reverse complement strand
CCTTAAAACTCTCCGCTAATGGACGTGATTTTGTAACTGAAAGCAGAGGGAAATTCACCGAAGCGTTCTTAGGACAAGTCGCCTCAAATACAGGTTCGGGGGTGCCACGTGAATTTTCCGGCACACTCGGCACGGTATGGACACATGGTAAAGCGCGCCTCACAGCGCAGTTATACAGTTCGAACTACACCGAACAGTACAATTTCGACACCACGCAAGCTGCAGCCGGTCGCACCGATGACCTCAACCGCCAAATCTGGCGCGGCTACCTACAATACGATGTCTTCTGGAATCTCCGCAATCGCTTTACCTTCGGACTGGAAGCCGATTACGACAATACGAGCGGTTCGCGCTACCCTGATAAACCCTTCTACCGCACCTTTTCACTCTTCGGTCAGTGGGAGGGTAATCCGACAGAATGGGTGTCGTACGCGCTCAGCGCTCGTTATGTAGGCAATAGTGCGTACGATAATGCAAGCTTCAACGGCGGCGAACCTTTCGACAGTACATTGTTGAAAGTATTATGGTTAGCTAATCCTAAGCTTGCTCTGAATTTTAAAATAACGGATAATTTGCAGTTCCGTACTTCGATTGGTACCGGCTACAAAGTGCCTGATTTCAGACAATTATACGTGCAATTCTCCAATCGTCTCGCCGGTGCCGGCTATGACTTAGTGGGAGCGCGGCGCCTCGGTCTCGACCTACAACCCGAGCGTTCGACGGCGTTTGATGCTGGGATTATGTATGATGGAATTGACATTTCCATCGGCGACAACAAGCTCACCGGCATGGTCGAGGTCCGCGCATTCCGTAATAATCTCTCGAACTTAATCGAGTATTACTATGTTGGTCAGGATGCTACGGGTAATAATTCGGTGTATTCCTACCGCAATCTTTCTCGGGTCTATACGCAAGGGATTGAAACGAATCTTCACCTCGCACTTCCGGTAAGTGACAGCACATCATTTTCGGCAAATTTCGGCTATCAATTCTTAGACGCCAATGATGTCGAAGTGCTCGATGCGATCAAAGATGGTCGTGCTATCTACATAAACGGTGAGTATTTAAAGTATAAAACGTATGGTGGCTTATGGTTCCGCTCGCGGCATAGCGGCGTAGCCCGTGTGCAATATGACCACAGACCATTTGGGCTGAGCATCAATTTCCGCGTGCAGTATGTAGGCAGATTCGGGGATGAAGCGCTCGACAAAAACGGACTCGCGCTCGGCGACCCCGCCCGCAAAGTTCTCGACCGCGATGATGAATACGTGCCCGGTTACACGCTTTGTAACACAGCAATTACCAAGAGATTTGACACGCAGGGTCTGCTGCAGAGTTCGAGGATTGAACTCACCGCAGGCGTCAATAACATCTTCAATTCCATGAATTTACAATCCATCCCCATGCTCCTCGGCAGGCAGTTCTTCTTGAATGCCGCGATGGTGTGGTGAGAATGATTGTTGGGGTTCGGTTCATGGCATCCCAACCGTGCGTTTGTAGATAATGCAGTCTGCTTAAGAATTTGGCATTTGCTTGATGCATAGAGGCAAGCTCAGGATTACTAATCAGTTAGGTCACACTGAGCTTGTCGAAGTGTTCAAGCACATACCTATTTCTTCAACCGTTGACATCACATCTTGAAGTACCATTTTTCATGGTTCTTACAAGTGTACCGAGAGAATTCCCTACAAAAATCGTGAAATACCGCATCAAAACGAAACGCCGGGGAGAATTAGAGGAATTGCGAGAACGTTTGGACGGCCATGGGTGCCCGCAAACGC
>JBPOHH010000327.1:0-12392 GCA_052035765.1 Bacteroidota bacterium | reverse complement strand
CGAAGCATGATAGAGTGTCATGCTCTCAAGTATAATTTTAGACAGATAATTTTTAGCAACGGCAAGCTGGTCGAGAAACTTCTCCCCTTTAAAAATCCTCCGGAGAGCCGACTCGTCGTACTCGGTCATTTTCTCGATTGCTGAGAAGAGTTTTGCCGAATTTGCCTGCTCCGAATGGCGGGTTGCATAAATCTTGAAATACCGTTTTTCTGTTTTTTTTAGAGACTTTATCAATTCAAAAAGGTCGTCGGTTTGTTTCATGCAATTCTAAAAATTAGTATGAATAATTATATCTGTTGATTGAGACCTATACACTGCTAATATTCATTATGTACAAATAGTTGCGCTGTGAATGCCTTGTGTCGTCAATTGTGCTGGAAGCATAAATACCCCTTATTTGTTATGCCAGACTCCTAAAAATACGGTCACTTCCTGTGGTGGTAGGATGGAACTAAACACCCAACTGATGAAGTTCAACAACCTAACAAAAAAGGTGCCGTATATTTAGAAGTCAAAATGCTTATACTTACTTAACTATAATTTTAGTTCCATTTTTGCGAATTTTTAGTTTTTTTATACATTTTAAAGGGTTCATAATGAACAAACAATCAACATTTTTCAGAACAATTATCCTTGCAGTATGGATTGTCCTTGCAGGGACATCATCTGCCTGGGCGTATGGCAATGGTATTACGGGACAAACTACGGCAGGATGTACCTGTCATGGCGGGTCCAATAATGCAACTTCGCTAAGCGTGCAGGGGCTTACAGGAAATACAGTGACAATGTCTCCGGGTGAGACGAGGTCGTTTACGGTGCTTGTCGCGCATAGTACATTGTCCAAAGCCGGTGCTAATATTGCAATTACCAATTCCGGCGGTAGCAATTCCGGTACATTGTCGGCTGGCACTGGTCTCAAGACACAGGGTGGTGAGCTGACTCATAATGGAAAACAGGATATTACCGGTGGGCAAGCAACATTCAGTTTTACATGGACTGCACCGACTTCAACAGGAGATTATTCTCTGAAAGCAGCGGGTAACGCTGTCAATAATAATGGCGGAGATACGGGTGATCAATGGAACTTCCTGAGTACGGTGACCATTACCGTCGCCACGCCGAGTGTGACCGTGACTGCACCAAACGGCGGTGAAGTACTCTGCAAGGGAAGCACTGCAACCATTAACTGGACTCAAGCTCTCCTCACCGGCAATGTCAAGATAGATTACACGACAGACGGTACCGGATTTACAACCATTGCAACCGTTGCTGCTACACCGACAACCTATTCCTGGAGTATTCCCGCTGCAATTGCGAGCTCTACTACCTACAAAATCCGTATTTCCGATGCTACAAATGCTTCTGTTACGGATATGTCAAATGCGAATTTTACCATATCCTCGGCTCCGCAAATTACTACTCAGCCAAAGCCGGATACAGTTTGTCCCGGAAGTCCGACAACATTTACCGTCGTCACCGACAATCCTACCGGCTATACCTATCAATGGCGTAAAGGCGGTAATCCTATCAACGGTGCAACAGCCACAAGCTATACCATAGCTTCGGTGCAGCAGGCCGATGCTGCTAACTACGACGTCATGGTCACCGGATGTTCGATACTGACAAGCACAGCTGTTGCATTAGTCGTCAATACCCCGCCTTCGATTACCGAGCAGCCCAATGACACCAATGTGTGTCCCGGAACCTCAGCAGTACTTAATTCCAATGCAACAGGTACGAATATCACGTATCAATGGAAGAAAAACGGAACAGCAATCGCAGGCGCAACGAGTGCGAAACTTACACTCAATGCTGTAACTGTTGCTGATACGGGTGCTTATACCGTGACAGTGACAGGAAAGTGCAATCCGGCCCAAACAACTGCTCCGGCAAATGTTCGCTTTACGCCGGCTCCGACCGTCACGAAAGCGCCACGTGACACTACCATTTGTATCGGACAAACCGCTCAATTTACCATCGAAGCGACCGGAAACGGCCTTACCTATCAATGGCGGAAAAATGGTAAAAATATAGACGGTGCTCAGGGTAGTAATCTGGTGGTCGCGAATGTAACAGCTGCTGATGCAACGGGATATGATGTTGTCGTTACAAATTCATGCAATTTGTCAACCACAAGTGTCGCCGCTCAGCTCAAGACCCGTGAATCAGTTGCAATTACAACTCAACCGAAAGATACGAGCGTACAAACAAATCTGACGGCGACCTTCAGTGTAACTGCCACCGGTACATCTGTCAGCTATCAATGGCAGAAAAACGGCTCGAATCGCCCGGGAGACACTCTCGCAACGCTTACAATCGCTAATGTGAAGCTCGCTGATTCCGGTTCGTACAAATGTATTGTCAAGAACCAATGCGGTCAGCTCGAGAGCTCTGCAGCGAAATTATCGGTCACTGCTCCTCCTGCAGGCGCAGCATTAGCGCTGAGTGTAAGTTCGGTTGATTTCTCATGTACGAAAGTAAGTGATTCAAAAGATACTACCTTAGCCAATGTAGTCTTCAACGCTGGCGGACAGCCGCTCAATGTAACAGATGTGACGCTTAATGGTCCGGATGCTGCAGATTTTACCATTGTCAGCGGTGGCGGCAGCTTTACGCTTGCTCCGAACGAGAAGAGAACAATTGCTCTGAAATTCACACCGAAGTCAAAGGCTACTAAAACGGCAACGCTTGAGTTTGCAAGCAACAGCTCAACAACGGCTCCGAAATTAACACTTACAGGCAAGGGATGTACCGGCACCATTAGCTTGACAAGTTCAGCACTCGGTACCGTGAAAATCGGATCGAAGCTCGACACGACCATCAAGATCTGCAATACCGGAGATGCAGCAATGACTATCCAAACGGCTGAAGTCACTCAAACAGGCAATGCCTTCACGATGACTACTTCAGTGCTTGCCGGCAAAACACTCCAGCCCGGTGATTGTATCTCTCTGCCTGTGCAGTTTACTCCAAATGCAGAAGGGAAAGTAACGGCAACATTAACAATTACCGAACAGGGTGGCGAGAAATTTACCGTGAATTTTGAAGCAACCGGCGAGCCTTCTTCAAGTGTCGATGAGCCAAACGGTATCTTCACCGGCGTACAGGTTTATCCGAATCCTTCGACCGGAAATGTTGTCTTCAGTGGTCAGGTCGCTGTACCGACACCAATTAATGTACGTGTATTTACCGTGACCGGAAGCCAGGTAAGTCAGGATACTTATAGCCAAACGACCGGAGGAGCATTCCATATCGAATGGAATTCATCTGTGCCAAGCGGTACATATATCGCAGTATTGACCATCGGTACACACCAAATACGGTTACCGTTTACCATTGCTCAATAAGCTATCGTAGACAGGTCGCAGGACCAATACTCCATCACAAAGCCCTTGCTCAAAAAGCAGGGGCTTTGTATTTTATCTCAAATCTTTTTTTCTCAACTATGTTAGCTGTTTTCAACTAAAAAATATCACCGTGTCCATCTGAAAAAAATGTTAGGTATTTTATTAATGTGAATCTTGTATTTTTGCATCAACATTCAACAATAAAGTACAAGTAACATCATAATTTTGTGGGTACAATGAATAATAAGAATACTTCATATATCTCTGTTGCGGTTTGCGCGGTCTTTCTGCTTCTGGCATCTTTCACGTCTGCGTATGCAGATAAAAATGGTATTACCGGTCGGACAACAAGCGGTTGCGGCGGTAATGGATGCCACGAGCAAAACGCTTCTACCTCTGTTAATATAAGCGGTTTAACGAGTAATACCATTTACATGGCTCCCAACAGTACGCGGAGTTTCTCGGCGATAGTATCGCATACTACGCAGGTACGAGCGGGCATCAATATCGGCGTAAAAAACTCAAATGACCAAAGTGTCGGTACTCTTACAGCAGGTACAGGGCTCAAAAAGCCGGGTCAGGCAGAGCTCACACACAACGGTTCGCAGGTGATGAGCAATGGTCAATTTTCCTTTAATTACACCTGGCAGGCACCGAATTCAACCGGTACTTATTATATGCGAGCTGCCGGGAATGCAGTCAACAATGATAACAATGCCGGTGGTGATAGCTGGAGCTTTATGACTCAGCTGACGATTATCGTTGCCAATCCGAGCGTTACCCTTAATTCACCCAATGGAGGTGAAGTCGCCTGCCGGGGAGGACAGCTCAACATCGCCTGGACACCGATAAACCTTTCGAATAATGTACGCTTAGAATACACTACCAACGGTACATCCTGGACTACTATCGCGACCGTTCCGAGCTCCCCATCGTTCTATATTTGGTCAATACCTGCCAATGTTACAATCGGCACAACCTATAAAATCCGGGTCGTCGATGCCTCTTCAGCATCAGTCAATGATGTATCGGATAATAATTTTGCAATTAATGCCGTTCCGACAATTCTCACCCATCCGAAGCATGATTCTGTTTGCGCCGGCGGCTCGATGACGATGTCGGTAACAACGGATAATCCGACTTCATACACGTATCAATGGCGCAGAAACGGTCAGAATGTAACCGGCGCTACCTCGGCAAGTTATGTCATATCTAATGCTCAAATGGGGCAGGAAGGTGACTACGATGTGGTCGTTACGGGCTGCTCACCGGTAGTGAGCAATATAGGAATATTCCAAATAAGCTCACCTCCCGCCTTTTCACAGCCACCAACCGATACCGCTGTTTGCAGCGGTTCAGCTGCTACACTGCGCTGTACGGCGACCGGGTCAATTCTCACCTATCAATGGAAGAAAAACGGCACTCCTATCAATGGAGCGACGAGTCCGGTCTTGAATTTTGCGGCAGTAACTGCCGCCGATACCGGCAGCTATTCCGTTACAGTGTCGGGTAAATGCCCTCCTGCGCAGACAAGTAATCCTGTTCATCTCCAATTTACAACCGCTCCGACGGTCACCGTTCAGCCAAGAGATACGCTTGAATGTATCGGGCAAACGGCTATTTTCTCCGTTGAAGCAACCGGAAGCGGCCTGACGTATCAATGGCGTAAAAACGGCAAAAACATCGAAAATGCGTTTGGAAATAATTATGTAATTGTTGGAGTAACTGCCCAGGATGTAGCAAATTACGATGTAGTAATTACCAATTCCTGTAACCTCACTTCCTCAAGCAAAGCGGCTGCACTGAGAATACGCGACGGTGTCGCTATTACCTCACAACCCCGTGATACTGCTGTACAGACTAACCTAACGGCGACGTTCAGTGTGACGGGAACAGGAGATGGAGTGCGCTACCAATGGATGAAAAATAATGTTGCGCGTCCCGCCGACACCCTCTCAACCTTGACGATCAAGAATGTCAAGCTCGCCGATTCCGGTGTCTATAAGTGTATTGTCAAGAATGCCTGCGGTCAGGTCGAGAGTACTCCTGCACGACTTACCGTGAGCGCCCCGCCTGCCGGTGCGGCTCTTGCACTGAGTGTTTCATCTGTCGATTTCTCCTGTACAAAAGTCAAATCATCTCAGGATACCACAGTCGCCAATGTCGTCTTTAATGGCGGTGGTCAGCCGTTGAACGTGACAGGAGTGACAATTACCGGCTCGAATGCAGCCGATTTCAGTATCGTTTCAGGAGGCGGAGCATTTACACTTGCTCCTAATGAAAAACGCTCAATTGCCCTGAGATTTACACCGGGAACTCAGGAAGCTAAATCCGCGAGTCTTGAATTCGCAAGTAATAGTACGACAGCATCTCCAAAGCTCGGACTCATGGGCAAGGGGTGCCTCGGGAAAATAGACAACACAATCATCTTCTCGTTGGATTCGGTACTTGTGTCAACAAAACGCGACTCAACGCTCAAAATCTGTAATACCGGTGACTATCCAATCCTGATTTCAAGTGGAGTGATTACTGGTAGTAATGCAGCCAATTATACAATCAATTCTGCCCTGCTTACCAATGCATCCATCAAGCCCGGTGCCTGCCTTGAGGTACCAATCAGCTTTGCTCCAACAACGGAAGGTAAGATGACAGCATCACTTGAGCTTACTATCGACGGAGAAAAAATCGCTCTCCCTCTCGAAGGAATAGGATATATTCCTGTGGGAGTTGACGAAAATCAAACCTCGGTATCAACTATTCTGGCATACCCCAATCCATCAACCGGAGCAATACTCTTTATTGGTACCGCCGCCGAACCCATGCCGGTACTCATGAGTGTCTATGATATGCAGGGTAAGAGAGTACACCGTGAGACAACAGTCGTGACCTCTCCCGGTGAATTCAGAATGGCATGGGATGGTCAGCTACCGGACGGTGGATCGTCATCCGGCCAGTATTCGGCAGTCTTTACCTTCGGCACACAACAAGTACGAGTGCCGTTTGTCCTGATTCGCTGATAGACAGCTTGGCTTTGTCACTGCCCATATAAGTCGCTCGGACAAATCCCGCGACTTACGTGGGCAGTATATATTCTAACGGACTCGAAATGTTTGTTCTTCACTTTTACAATCAGAAATGCTATGAAAAGAAATATACGCTTGTTTGCACTTTGGTTGATGACTGTGGCGGCATTGGTAACTCTAAATGCTTTCCCTGCATTAGCATACAGAAACGGTTCGACTGGTTATACCCAAAGCGGTTGTGGTGGTAATAATTGTCATACTCAAGATCCTAACACGACAATTACACTCCAGGGTGTTTCCAATAATATCATTTACATGACACCCGGCAGCACACAAGCATTTACCGCCGTCGTCGCTCATCAGACAAAGACAAAAGCCGGGATTAATATCGCCATTACCGATTCTATCGGTAATTATGCCGGAACACTTGCCTCAGGCTCAGGGACTAAAATTTCAAATAATGAAATTACACACAATCAACCCCAGAATCTCAGCGGTTCGTATGACTTTGGTTTCTCATGGACCGCGCCCAATGAAGCAGGAGATTTTACAATACGAGGTGTAGGGCTTGGTGCAAACAACAACTTTTTCTCGAGTGGTGATGAATGGGAGTACATGACACCGGTCACTATCCGTGTCGCTGATACTTCCATTAATATCATCTCGCCCAATGGAAGTGAACGCTTCTGTCAAGGTACCTATACGGTGATTACATGGACGCCTGTCATAATTAAAGGGCTCGTAAATGTAGAATACTCAAGTAATAACGGTGCTTCATGGTACACGTTGGCCACCGTTCCTGCAGCTCCGGCAGGTTCGTATTTATGGAATTTACCAACCAATCAAGCAATTTCAACCGAATACAAAGTACGCGTCGTCTCTACGTTCAATCCTTCAATGGCGGATACCTCGGACGCGAAGTTTAGCGTACTGACAACACCTCAAATTATCTCCCATCCCAAAGCCGATTCGACGTGTATCGGAGGGTCTGTTACCTTCTCGGTAACTGCTGATGATTTCCCGGGATACCTCTATCAATGGCGGAAAAATAACACCAATATTCAAGGCGCTACCTCGACAAGCTATACCGTTTTCAACGCCCAGGTGAGCGATCAGGGTAATTACGACGTCGTCATTACCGGCTGCGCTTCGACAACGAGTAATTCCGCAGGATTTCTCATCAGCCAGCCGCCTAATGTCACCCAGCAACCGAATGATACACTCGTTTGTCCCGGCTCGTCAGCGACGTTCAGTTGCCGCGCAACAGGCGCAGTGCTTACGTATCAGTGGAAGAAAAACGGCACTCCTATCAGCGGAGCTACGGGAACAAGCTATACATTGCCGACGGTAAGTGCTTCTGATACAGGTAATTATTCGGTAACCATCTCAGGGAAATGTTCGCCCCCGCAGACCAGTAATCAGGCATATCTACGATTCACCACTGCGCCAACCTTCGCTAGAAACCCACGTGATACTACCGTATGTACCGGCTCATCGGCTCAATTCAATGCCGAAGCGACCGGTAAAGGTCTCACGTACCAATGGCGCAAAGACGGAAAGAAAATTGACAATGCGACCGGCGTTCAATTAGTACTTGCTGCAGTGTCTCCGGCTGAGATCGGGAATTATGATGTGGTAGTTACCAATTCATGCGGACAGACGTCGACGAGCTCAGCAGCGCAACTCAAAACACGCGAATCAGTTGCGATTACTTCACAACCCCGCGATACATCCGTTCAAGCTAATCTGACCGTCTCGTTTAGTGTCGCTGCTAGCGGCACCGGCGCACGCTATCAATGGCTGAAGAATGGCACTCAACGTCCGGCAGATACATTGCCAACACTTATATTGTCAAATGTAAAGCTTTCAGACTCAGGTAGATACAGCTGTATAGTGAAGAATTCATGTGGGCAAATTGAAAGTTCATCTGCAAAGCTCACCGTTTCCGCGCCTCCCGCAGGTGCTGCCCTCGCACTCAGTGCTGCGACGGCTGATTTCGGATGCACGAAAGTCAAGTCAACCCAAGAAAAAACATTGACTAATATTGTTTTTAATGGTGGGGGACAACCTCTCAATGTGACCGATGTGTCGCTAAAAGGAGCAGACAGCCAAGACTTTGCTATCGTCAGCGGTGGCGGCGCATTCACCCTCGCTCCGAACGAAAAACGAACAATTACTCTGAAATTCACGCCAAACACGAAAGCTATCAAATCTGCAACCCTCGAATTTACAAGCAATAGCACCGTCGCAAGTCCTAAATTGAATGTGCTTGGCAAAGGATGCTTAGGGGAAATTAAAAGTACTGTGACTCTCGAAATGGACTCTACTATCGTTGGTAACTCTTCCAAAGAAAAAGAGTTGAAAATATGCAATACCGGAGACTATGTGCTTCATGTCTTGAGTGCAACTCTCATGGGGCAAGACGTGAATAATTTTATAATGCCCGGTTCCACATTGACGAATTTCAATATCGCACCGGAAAGCTGCCTGACACTCTCTGTTATGTTTACGCCGACAGCAATTGGCATACGAACGTCAGAATACGTTGTTATTACAGAAAATGGCGATACTATCCGATTCCCGATTCAAGGAAAAGGAATTGAGTCGGTTGGAGTAGAAGAGGGTGATGTGCTTTCGTCACCAATTAAAGTCTACCCAAATCCATCAAACGGCGCGGTGAATTTTAGCGGTTCTGCGCCTGCTGCCATGCCGATACGTATGAGAATATTCGACCTTGCCGGTAATCAAATTGCCCACGAAACGCGGGTAGCAACCGGCAGTGGTGAATTTCAATTTGTGTGGAATTCATCAGAAACCGGAAGCATGCCAAGCGGGAATTACATTGCCGTCTTCAGCTATGGCACATCACAAACGAGAATTCCGTTTGTAATTGTCCGCTAAATCTATAAGCTCTCTATCCATCAAGCCCTTGCACTAGTAAGGGCTTTTTATTAGGTATTCGATGCAGCCATCATTATTGCGTGTCAGAATCGTCGTCGGGGGAATTGTCCAAGGAGTGGGCTTCCGTAATTTTGTCTTTCATTGGGCGAAAAAATTAGGGGTGAACGGCTTTACACGGAATCTGCCGACCGGTGAAGTCGAGAGCATACTCGAAGGGGAAATTGAAAGCGTGAACTCGCTTGTGCGGCTCATTAAGCATGGTCCCAAAATCGCGGAAGTCACCGACAGCAAAGTGGAAAATGAAGAGTACACCGGAGAATTCGCAGGATTTAAAGTGCTGCGGTAAGTTCAGAAATTAGAACCAATTCCATGAAAATACTCATCGTTCAGATAGGGCGCTATGGCGATATGATTCTCACGACACCAATGTTCCGTGAAATTCACCGCGCGCATCCCACAGCCGAAATACATGTCCTGGCCTCCCACCGCAATTACCACATCATCAAGCATCACCCGCGAGTGAAAAAAGTATGGGTGTATTCCAAGAAAATAGGTTCGATCCTTACGCTCCTCTATGCGCTGCGGAAAGAACAATTCGATGTGTGGATAGACCCCAAAGACCATGCTTCACGGGAAAGTTCGCTCCTGGCAACGCTCTCGGGTGCTACATCGAAAATCGGGTATAATGGTCAAACAGGACGTGCATTTACGCAGCCAATACCCTCGCAGTATCCGGCAGAATTTCATCAAACACAGATTAATTGTGCGGCGCTCATGATGCTGGGAATAGAGGCGGAGAACGTACTGCCGGAGCTGTATGTTGATGAAAATTCAGAACACTACATTCGTCAGTATGTTCAGCATGCGACACCGTACGTGGTAGTCAATCTATCAGCCGGCAACGAATCCCGTGCGCTGCCGTTTGAAATGTGGAATGCAATCTGCGCCGCAATCTCACACCCGATATTCCTCAATTACACTGCGCCTGATGCACTGCTTGCCGAGCAGCTTGAGGAAGGCAATTCATTGGTTCATCGGGTGGCTTCACGCACGATTCTCGACGCAGTATCGCTTATTCGTCATGCTCAACTGCTGATTTCACCCGATACGGCGGCGATTCATATCGCGTCTGCATTTGATGTACCGACGATTGGCTTTTATCCTGCAATTGATTGGAATTACTATAAGTTCAGACCGCTGAGTTCCCAGTGCGCCGTTCTCAGACCCGATGCATCCTCACAGCGTATTAGCGATATTCCATTAGATAAAATTCGCGCTACACTCGAACAATTCACCTTCTAAACCGCCGTAAAATCCTATTTTTGTAGTCAAAAACAATCAAAACAATAAACTTGAAAAGCATGAAATTGTCTGTCGTCGTTCCGATGTATAATGAAGAGGGGATAGCTCACAAATTTTTCGAACGAATGGAAGGCGTGCGTTCGATATTTCGGGAGCGCTTTGGAATTGAACGCGATGACATTGAGGTCATCTTTGTCAATGACGGTTCGTCGGATGGTACGTTTAGTATTTTAAAAGACTTATGCGAGAAGCATTCAGGTTATGTGCTGCTGAATTTATCGCGGAATCATGGCCATCAGATTACTATTACGGCAGGAATTGACCTCTCGAAGGGTGATGCAGTCGCGGTCATTGACGGTGATTTACAGGATCCGCCGGAGACTATCGCTGACCTCTATGCCAAGCATAAAGAAGGTTTTGATGTAGTTTATGCTGTTCGTAAAAAACGCGAAGGCGAGACATTCTTCAAGCTTTTTACGGCAAAGATGTTTTACCGCATACTTAAAAAACTCACCAATGTCAATATTCCTGTCGATACCGGCGATTTTCGGATTATGAGTCGTCGTGTGGTGAATGTACTCGTGTCAATGAAGGAGCGCCACCGATTTATCCGTGGAATGATTAGTTGGATTGGTTTCCCACAAACCGGGCTTGAGTATGAGCGTCACGAGCGATTCTCCGGGGAAACGAAATATACGCTTTCCAAAATGATCAAATTCGCGTTTGACGGTATCACTTCCTTCTCCGCCGTTCCACTTCGTCTGGCATCCTATCTCGGTGTATTTACAGCGTTTATTGGTTTTTTGTATGCTCTTGAAATCTTGAGAGTCAAGCTCTTTACCGACTCTACTGTTGCCGGCTGGTCATCAATTGTGATTATTGTGCTTATTCTCGGCGGCGTACAGCTTATCGCGCTCGGAATGATAGGCGAATATCTCGGACGCGTACATGATGAGACGAAATACCGACCGCTCTACATTATCGAAGACATTTACAAAAAAATCGATTAAGAATTTCAATTCTATACAGTTATATTATTTACTTCAGGAGAAAAAATGAAGAAATTGCTTCTTGGTATCAGTGCTTTACTCGCGTGCTCATCGCTCGTATTGCATGCGCAAAATTACCCGAAAATGAGCGTCAAAGACGTAGCGGCCATTCCTACGGATTCTCTGACGAAGGGCTCATTACAGTCGCCGAAAATCGGTGATACGGTGAAAATGACAGGGATTGTGTCCTTGCCGCCGGTCGTTAATTATCCCACCGACAACCGCAAGATAATGATTGCAGGGAATGTCAATTACGCAGCTTTTATGCGGGATACGAATTCTACACTCAATGAATTCGCGGGCGTGCTCGTGGTCTGTGATACGAATAATACCGCATCGAATTTCAACAGGTTACGCGTCGGACAGCTCGTCGAAATGACCGTAAAAGTCACAAATTTCCCGGCAAATAATCTTGGCGCAATTCAGGCACAAGTAATTGCTAATTCAGCAGTAGAGTTTATAGATGAAGGAATCGCTCTGCCGGCATTGCCGAAAGTAAAGATTTCCGACTTCGTCTCGGGAGCAATTCCGGCGACGCCACAATTTCTCACCGGCGCAAAGTACATCGGAATGAAAGTCGAATTTAATGATGTGACCGTCGCTTCGAGTGTCGTCAGCGGCGCGCAACGCACGACGATTATCCTCACCGATGCTGCCGGTAATCAAATGTATCTCCGTGATCAATCAAACTATTACCGCACCGATGCCGTGAAAATCGGTACTTTCGTTGCTCCGCAGGTTGGTCAAAAAATCAATTCTCTCAAAGGATA
>JBPOHH010000426.1:0-2064 GCA_052035765.1 Bacteroidota bacterium | reverse complement strand
CAAGCCTTCTGTATGTGATTTCCTATCAAGAGCATACCGTTGCCAATCCAACATCCTTCCCTCCCTTTGATTCTATAGATGAAACGAAAGATATGAAAGAGTTGACGAACAGTGTATCGATGGGGGTAGTTTTCGGAATCGAGTATTATTTTTCAGATAAATCATTCGTGGAATTACGAATGAATGGAGTTGACCATTATATGTATGAGAATGATACGAAACGCAGATTATCCTTTCACAATCTCCATTTAGGATTTGGGTATATGTTCTGAACGCATTGTAATCTCCACACATAACTTCATCACATCTCACGCTGCACAATTTCCGGTTCCAACTCCGCCTCGACCTGACGCCATATTTTCTGGCATGGGAAACGGTTCTCGTAGAGCGCGCGGCCGACGATTGCCGAGTCCACGCCGTCGCGCTGTAATTCCTGGACTTTCCATAACTGCTGCGGACTCGATATTCCGCCTGCTTCCGTCACTCTGAGTCCAGATTCGCGGGCGATACGGCGGAGCATTTCGAAGTCCGGACCCGAGAGCGAACCTTCCCATGAGATGTCGCTATAGACCAAACGTTTGATTCCTAAGCTCTTCGCAAAAAGTGCGTATTCGGTGTCGGTGACGTCTTTTTCGAGCGTTGGGAATACCACTTGACCATCCTTTGCCCGAATTCCGACAATTACTTTGCTTGGTGTGAATTCCTCGATAAGTGCACGCACGCCTTCCGGATTCGTATAAATCAGTTCATTGATAATCACGCGGTAAATTCCTTTTTCCAGCCAAAACCTACATTCCTCGATACTGTGGAAATTGGTGAGGAGTTCGATCGGAATATCGACTGAACGTACTATTTCGAGTATCGTCTCGCAATTTGCTGAGTTGTCACGTCCTGCCATTCCGTCTAAGTCAGTAATATGCAGGGATTTCGCATTCTCACGGCGCCAAAGGCGTGCCAGCTCAAACGGATGGTCGGAGATTTGGTGATACATATTCTCCGTGCCGGGTTCGCCGACAATACACCGCGCGCAATGTCCGCCGGATAAGTCAATAGATGGAATAAGAAGTATCATATAATTACCTGAGAAATTGAGAAATGCCATTTTTAAATGTATGGAGTTCAACCTGATTCACCAGTCGAGAAGCCGCCACTGCCGGAGATGAGTACATCGCGACAGCTTCGGTGAATTTATGGTCGAGTGCAAGACATGAGCCCAGCACAAAACACCGCAACCCCTCTCGATGTATGTCGTCGCTCGTAAAGCTCAGCCATTCTTTGCAGCTTGAGGTCTGCTCTTCCAAAAGAGCCATTTGCGCCAGTCGTAGGCGGGCTGTTTCTTTTTGCTCGGCTGTGAGCTCTTGCGACGCAAAGACCGCTTCAAGCAAATCATTCGCCTCTTTATAATGCTTGGCAGCAAATTCCGTAATCCCAAGATGATACGTGAGCCATGGGTCATTCGGATGAAGCTGTAATTCCCGGCGGAGCAAGTCTGTATTCCGCTCTATTTTCTTGGGAGAATGTTCTGCATATCCAAAATGTCGGATAGCAAGCGGAGAATCGACGATTTCAAGTCCGAGGGCGCGAATTGAGTCGGCGATTTGTTCGTGAATTGCACCTTCATACCGTATCTGCGGATGCCGTCGAAAAAGTCGTGTATAATGATGAATCGACTCAATGCCACCGGCTAGAATATTCCGAAGCTCGACTTGAAGTCCACCGATGGTTGGATTGGTGAGCGTCTGCAGAACCTCTTCCTGCGAAAAACCGATCAACTCTTCATCAGCATCAAGCTGTAGTATCCACTCGGTGCGCATCAGCGAGAGAGCGTAATTTCGTGCCTCCGAGAAATTATCCGTCCACTTAAAATAATGGACTTCGGCGCCGAGGAGTGTACAAATCTGTGGTGTGCGATCGCTGGAGCCGGTATCCACGACGACGGTTTGACATGCGTAATGACCAGTCGATCGAATTGCTTGTGCAATTGTATCCTCAGCATTTTTTACAATAATTGCGATGCCAATCGATAGGGAAGAGAGCATGGAATGGGAGATTACAGCGTCAAGA
>JBPOHH010000189.1:0-2107 GCA_052035765.1 Bacteroidota bacterium | reverse complement strand
CGAAAGGAAACATGATTTTTTGCTTGTTGTCAGGAATGGCGTCATTGAGCGGCAATGCTTTACCGTCGTCATAGGTTGGATTCCAGTTGGTCATACCCACACCGCCAAAGATAAAAGGAACGAATTTTTCTCGAGGAAGTAAATTCCAAGTAAGAAATGTTTCGTACGTGCTCAGCCGGGAAAAGCTTTTCTCCGGAACACCTGCGAAGCCACCTTGTCCGAATCGTGCATAAAACTCAGGATATTTCGCCTGAATCTCCGGTGTGTTTTTATAGCGAATCTGCGCCCAGCCGACACCTGCCTGCAGTGATAACTGATTGATAATATTCCAACGTACGAATAAATCGCCGCCGAACCATATTTGATTGTCTGTAAAAGTACCCCAATATTTCGCACCACCACCCGTGAAGCCAAAGCCCACACGGCTGCCTTCACTTTGGGCATACAGTGAAGTTGATAAGACGAACATCAACGCTACGGCTATCAAGCCGCCACGTTTTATCGTTGAAAAAAAGCGCATAAAGCTCCCTTTAAATAGGGTGGAAGTAGCAAAGAACCCATCAGTTCCCGAATTTCCACGGTTGTAAATTGCCGGCAGGTAAGTAGAACGGGTAGGTTAAAAATAGGCATTCCGTCTGCGCTTCATGAAGAAATCACGGTGAATTTGGATATCAGAGGGATTTACGCAATTGGTATAATTTATTCTTAATTACATGTTTTATTTCCGATGCAAAATTACGTATTTCCTCATGTGAGAATGTTACAGAACTCCTGAAAAGAGTTGTACGATTCACACATTACCACAGAAAAATGCAGAGAGCAGGGTAGCAGTAGAGCCAAGATTGAGAATTGAATATTCGCATCACAATACGCCTCGGTCGTCTGCGCTCGAGAAAATAAGGACAATCACCATTGTAGCGCAGGATTGATTCCAAAAAAAAGCGGGACGTGCTCCGAAGAGTGCGTCCCGCTTTGTTCTCTACTTCCTATAATTCTAATCACATCCCTTTTGCACAGCGACCGTTATCCGGCGGTTCTTCGAGCGGATTTCCTCAATTTGCTTCTTGGTCATTTTCTTGAGGTCTTTGCCCGTGGGCTCTTTGACGGTTGGTCTGGTTGCAGCGTAACCGATTGCACCGGCAATCTTCGTGGGCTTCACGCCCTGTGCGATGAGCCAGTCACGAACAGCTTCGGCACGTTTTTGCGAAAGTGGTTGATTTACTTTCGCACTACCTTCGCTTGAGGTATGCCCTTCGATCATCACTTGGAGATTGTCGCATTGTTGCACATACGCCAGTAATTTCGCCAGTGCGCCGGCAGTCGCCGGTTCGTCGAAGTTAAATCCATTCGTCCCTACTTTGAAGAGAATTTCCGGGAAGTCTGTTTTCGTTCCAATTTTCGGCGGTTCCGGACATCCATTTTGCTTCGGATCGGTGCTTGGCTTGCCGGCAATGAGCGCGCAGTAATCGGCATCATCGCGCACGCCGTCATCGTCCGTGTCGGCTTTGGCGGGATTGGTTGGTTCGGCAGACACGCCGTCTTTTTTGCTTTTACGGTTCACTTCCTCACCGTCGGCGATCGTATCACCATCCGTTTCCGTCTTGAGCGGATCGGTCTTGTATTGATTCACTTCCTCGCCGTCTTTGAGTCCGTCGCCGTCGGTATCGGGTTTTGCCGGATCGGTTTTGTACGTGGCTACTTCTTCGCCGTCTTTGAGTCCGTCGCCGTCGGAGTCATTTTTGAGAAGATCTGTTTTGTAGGTCAGTACTTCTTCGCCGTCTTTGAGACCATCCTGATCGCTGTCTTCGGAGAGTGGATTGGACTTGTATTTGCGGAGTTCATCGCCATCATTCAGGCCATCGCCGTCGGAATCCGGCTTGGCGGGATTGGTCGAGTATTGCTTCACTTCATCGCCATCGCTGATACCGTCGGCATCACTGTCACTTTTGAGCACGTCGGTCTTGTATTGCTTGATTTCATCGCCATCGCGCAGTCCGTCGCTGTCGGAATCGGCGAGAGCAGGATTTGACTTATAGGTATTGACTTCGTCACCATCATTGAGCCCGTCATTATCACTATCGGTCGCTATAGGATTGGTCGAATAGCG
>JBPOHH010000060.1:0-3744 GCA_052035765.1 Bacteroidota bacterium | reverse complement strand
ATTATGAATCAAGCGGTTGGAACGGTTGGCGATGTCAAGGAACAAGTTCTCTCGCCCGTGCGCAGCTACCTCAATGAAGCGCAGATGCAGATTGACAGTTTTGCTTCGACAATTCTCCAAACCAAGGACAGCGCGATCACTCCTGTCAAGAATGCGCTTGCTGATGCCAAGCAGATTCTCGATACGATAGCCGCTAAAATCATCGAACAAAAAGACGTGATTTTGAATCCCGTGCGCACGGCCAATGACGAGATTCAGACGCGCCTGCCGCAGATGAAGGCGATGCTGACGGAGTTTGAGCAAAATGTGCTCGGCGCGATTCCTCCGCTCGACCCATTTAGGCAGGCGGTGGGTGAATTCAAGGGGAAAATCGTGGAGGTGAAGGGATTTATTGATAAGATTCAAGAGGAATTTAATACGGTCTTTCCGCCGATCGAGCAAATCGTCGATGTCATTGACGGCAAGATTACGATTTTCAAAGACCTTATTACGCAGTTCCAGGATATTATCAATCAGCAGATTGACATTATTTTACAGGCAATTGAAGTGGTGAAGACGATTCTGACCACGGTGGCGGGCTTGATTACAAGTTTTAATGAAAAATACGCGGAATTACCGGGCAAAATAGTCGCGGCGCTGGAAAAATTGTCTTCTGCCAAGAAGCTCATGGAAGCGGCCAAAGCATCGATTGCCGCCATGCAGTCAACGGGGAATAACAATTCCAACGGCATGGTCGATCCTGCTGCCAAGGCACTCGCCGTGAGCGCAGCCGGAGCAAAAGCAGCGGTGACGGCCGCTCAAACGCCGATACCGCTTGCGAAAACCTTCCTCGAATCGACGAATAAAGTAGTGCTCACAATTGAAGAAAAAGGCGCGCTCGTGGTGCAGAAAATCAATGAATTACGGGCACTTATTGAAAGTAAGATTCAGGAATTCCTGGCGAAATTAAAGCCAATCGAAGATGCGATCGATCAGGGCATTGCCAAAGCTGAACAGGCCGTCGATATGCTGACGGCGAAAATCAAGGAAATTGAAGTAAAAATCGACGCACTCGAACGCCAAGTCTATGCGAAAATCGACGAAGTTCAGGCGAAAATTGCCGAAGCTGAGGCGAAAGCAATGAATTTTGTCAATCAGGTAAAAGCGAAAATCGACGAAGCCGAGGCAAAACTCGACAAGATGATCTCCGACGCGGAAGCGAAGGTGAATCAGGTATTTACGCAGGCAGAGACGAAGATCAAAACGACGATCGCCGATGCATCGAACAAAGTGCTGAACGCTTATTCACAGGCAGAGGCGAAGGTCAAATCGGGCGTCGCGCAGGGCGAGGCAAAAGTGACGGCGACGATCGCCAAAGTCGAACAAAAAGTCGATGCGACCATCGCGCAAATCAGCGCCAAGACGGATGATGCGATTGCCAAAGCAGAACAGAAATTCGACACGGCAATTAATCAGGTGAGCACAAAAGCCGATGCAGCGATGAAGCAAGTCGAGACGAAAGTCGATACCGCCATCAAGCAAGTCGAGCAGAAATTCGACGCCGGACTCGCGCAGCTTAATTCCAAAATCGACTCGGCGATTTCACAGGCGGAGAGCGCGGTGAAGTAGGCGTAATTTATTAGAAATAGAACATTTATGCGTCAAAATACCGGCGAATTGATTAGCTCCAGAGGAGCGACCTGTTTGTAGAAATGATGTTCACAGGTTGGTTGTAGCTCCAGAGGTGCGACCTGTTTGTTATCCCAAAGCGCAATAAACAGGTGATATGTGTTTGTTCATCATGACAGAGTTTTCAAATGTCAATAAATTGGCTGGTCTTCGGTGCATTCGCTATCGTGATACTACTTCAAGTGGTATTCTTCAGTGCATTATTAAGTTTCATAGTTATTCCGACATACTATGCGCTTAAAAAAAGTCGTTTTAAAGCTCGGATAGTCTGGCTTACAAACAGAAAATTAAAGTTGATTCTTCTACTAATGACTTTATCTATTTCAGGGTTGGCAGTATATTCTTCATACTATCCGGGAGAAAGCGAGTATATAAATGAATTTGAGCGCGAAACAGGCCTTAACTTCCCAAGTTCATATACATTTATATCTAAAGAACTGTCAATACCGGATATGCATGGAAGAGATTACTCCAATGCAGTTGTCGAACTCTCTGCAGCCGAATATAAGGCATTATTTGACAAGATAATGAACGATTCAACATTTCTATCGGCCGATAAATTATACGCAGAGGATTCAATAAAATCTGATAATTCTACTTTTAGCCGTGAAAATTATCTGGAGAAATATACTTCAAAGTGCGCCTGTAAGAATAGAATATCAGTTAGTTTTCTTGATGATAATAAGACAATTCATATAAGTCGAAGTCCATACTAATTATCTGTAACATCAATATAATAAATAAATTGCAGTAGATTAATCCAGCTTAAATTACAATCATCTACACACAATCCACATTCATCCATTATGGCAGACACTCCGGCACAAGCAGGCGAGGCACAAGACCCCGAAGAACAAATCAACGGAACGCAATCCGGCGTTCAGGATTTGATCGCCCAGGTCAGTGGCATCACCGACACGCTCAATGAGGCGTCGAAAAAGCTCGACACCGTTGCGGCTGCAATTGATGAAGCCGATGAGGCGCTTGCGACCATCCCGGGGATTATGCTCGAAGTAACGGGATTGGAAGCTGAGGTACCTGCTGCTCCCGCTGCGCCTGCCGCTCCTGCCGCCGCGCCGGAAGCTGCTGCTGCCACGCCGGTTGCCGATGCTGTGGCTGCCAATAGTCCTGCTGCGACGAGTGGTGATACCCACATCAACGCAGAGGATATCATTAATGAATGTACGTTTGAGCAGCAGGTAGTGGTTGGGAAATTCGCGGTCGATGACTATAATTTCGAAACTTCGACCACCGATTTGCTTGCATCCGTCGATGGCGCCTCGGGCACAACGATGCGGATGTATGAATATCCGGCAGGTGGGAAAGATGCCGACGGCGGCACCGCGCGGTCGAATCTCCGCATTGCCGAACAAGAAGCATTTCAGAAAAAACTCTTTGGTAAGAGTCAGGTGAAGGCGTTTGTGGCGGGCGGGAAATTCGAGCTGTCCGAACACGAACGCGAAGCTGTCAATGGCAAGTACATTCTCCATTCTCTCAAAATTGACGCCACGCCTGAGCGCTATCATAATGAATTTACTGCACTTCCCGATGCCACGGTGTTTCGCCCACCGCGCAATACCAAGAAGCCCGTCATTCCCGGCACGCAGACGGCTATCGTCGTCGGCAAGGACGGCGAGGAAATCTGGACCGATAAATACGGCCGCGTGAAGGTGAAATTTCACTGGGATCAGGCAGCCGACAGTGATGTCACGGACGGCGCACGCACGTGTTGGATACGCGTCGCGCATGGCTGGGCGGGGAATGCGTGGGGTATGATTTTTATTCCGAGAATTGGAATGGAAGTGGTCGTGAGCTTCATCGACGGCGATCCCGACCGACCGCTTATTACCGGCATGGTGTATAATGCGCAGCAGACAGTGCCGTATACGCTGCCCGATGACCAAACGAATAGTACGATTAAAACCAAATCATCCAAGGAAAGCGAAGCGGGATTTAACGAGTTGAGATTTGAGGACTTAAAAGATTCTGAAGAAATCTATCTTCATGGTCAGAAAGACATGAACACTCGCATCGAGAATGACCTCGTGGAAATTGTCAAGCATGACCGCGTGGAAC
>JBPOHH010000857.1:0-5602 GCA_052035765.1 Bacteroidota bacterium | reverse complement strand
ATGCGCTCAGACGTTAGGGACATAACACTCGCGTTAATAGTGGTAGAAATGAACAGTTTTGATTGTTTTTCTAACGGCAAAAATACGGAAAAATCGTGTAATTTCGGCACGATTTCTTCGCGATTTTCCGAGCCCCTCCCGAGAGTATCGCTTCCGAGCGATGCCCTCGGTTTTCAAGAGTAAAAGATGCGCTATCAAGACGACAAACCGAGCCGCTCGCGAGGAAGCGAGCGGCTTAGGAGGAGATACTTTCTTCGTGCCTTGCCATATTGTTTGCAGAGACCATCATTATATGCTATGTTGCATACAAGTTTACAATTCCTAATGATAGGTCTGCTGCTTAATTACACATCCTGATATCGATAACATGCATCTCCAAACGATTGTTATTCTGCTCCTTATCGTCACTGCTCCACTATTGTGTGTCGCGCAGCCCGTTTTTCAGTTGGATACACCCAAGGAGGATAGTCTCTGTATGTATGGCACTAGGTATGACAGACCCGAACGCCGTTCTATCAAGTTTCCGGCTGTCAACGTATCCAATACGTTCAAAATCAAAGAAATTCATCGTGCATTGCCGGATTCTTTGAAGGACAAAGACAACAGAGAATCATGGCTCTATGACTATTTTTTCGGTACATCACTCACAGATTACAGCGATAAACTCAAGCGGACGTTTATTCCCAAGCAAGACCCATTTCTCTACAAACTCAAAGACACGTATTTCTTCGATATCAACGGTGACGGACGTTTGGACTTTATCCATTATCCCAAATATTACATGGCAATTATGCGGGACTTTGATACGTATGAACTATATCTGAATACTGCAGATGGATATAAGATAATCACGTTCCATGGTTATATTTTCGGAATAGAGTTTGATACCGACGGCTCACTTCGCAGGATGTCCACGTTTCAAGGACCATGCTGTGATGATAATCATTGCAGATTCTTGAGGTATGAATTTGACAAAGCCTCTCATTCATTGACACTTGTCAATACCGTCGAAGTCTTGACTTGTCAGCTGAGAGGGGAGTGAGGGTAGGATGAGGTGAATGGTTTGTTGTTGTGGCAACTGCAACGCATTCAAAAAGTTAAATTTACAATAGATTAGTGATTGTGCATACTCTTACGTCGAATCCCAAAATTCTAAACCTTCTCAAGACAATTCGGAATTATGCCGTTTTGTTTGGAATTCCATATTTGAAATTCAACCTCTTACACGGATATTTGCAGGATGTAGTAATGATCGATATGATTATACTGCTGCTGATACCGATTGGTATGCCAATTCTATTTGTGAAGGACGTGTACAATGTAATTATGGACAAAACCGAACACTCGTATTCGATGGTATTTCATGCGGTGATGATAAATGTCGTGATGCTTATTCTACATTTGTACTGGTTCTAGGGTTCATAATAAACGAATGTGTGGAATCTACTCGAGAATTATCGTTCGATTCCTCTGAGATAAATCCTTCAAACACCTTAACATTCCATTCTTCAATTAACCATCGCCCTTTATGCCTCAAAATTCTATCTCTTCACCGGTCTCGGCGCTGATGAACGAGTCTTTCGACGGCTTGATTGGTCGGAGCATGAAGTAATTCATATTCAATGGCTTATTCCTTTGGTGGACGAATC
Organism: Bacteroidota bacterium; assembly: GCA_052035765.1. Classification (GTDB taxonomy): domain Bacteria; phylum Bacteroidota; class Ignavibacteria; order Kapaibacteriales; family UBA961; genus JADJXV01. Next base: position 3,953 of record JBPOHH010000857.1, on the reverse strand, counting down.
GATGGAGGAATATGCTGCCCGGCTTTTGCCGCAAATCAAGGATGAGTATCCAATTCTCATCGGAGTTTCGTTTGGTGGAATGATGGCGGTGGAAGTAGCCAAGCTAAGAACAGTTGAAAAGATTATCCTGCTCTCGTCGGTGAAAACAAACCATGAATTACCATGGTATTACCGGTGGGCTGGTCGCATGCGTCTTCATAGAATTATTCCGCATCAATTCCTCCGGCATTCGAATTTCATGACGAATTGGTTCTTTGGGGCTAAGTCACCCGAAGATAAAGACCTACTGAAAATCATTCTCGCAGAGACCGATCCGACACTTCTTCGCTGGTCGCTCATGTGTATAGTATCCTGGTCGAATACTCATCTCCATCCGAACCTATTGCACATCCACGGCACGCAAGATAAAATACTACCGTTACGATATGTGCAAGCAGACCGGCAGGTTAAAGGAGGAGGACATCTTATGGTGTTAAATTTTGCGGAAGAGATGTCGGCTATTCTTCGGGAAGTGATGTAGTGTGTTTTAATTGTGTAGTAAGTACTTAGGAGAAAAAATACAGTACTGTGATTACATTTAGATTATTAGGTTAGCAAATTGCGCCTCTTGCGTTAAATTCTTCGACCCGCCTGGACGGCAAGGGTGCCCGCAGACGGCGGCCCGGAGTATGCAGAAGGGGAAGCAAACTACTCACCCTCACAGGCGCTTGGCAAAGGTAATCTGCATGTCCTCCAAATTTTTTGCTGTTTTTACCGTCATAGCGCGCCTATTGAAGACAAATTAATTTAATGAACGCACTATAAAGGTTATCATGCCGACTCCAGAAGACGTACTCACTTCACTCCTCGAAGACAAGAAAAAACCCTCTATCCCGAAAAAAATCACAGTGTTGCCCCTGCGCGATGTTGTGCTCTTCCCGAATATGATATTTCCCGTGCTCATCGGACGCTCGTCATCGCTCAAGGCGGTGTCGGAGGCGATGGAGCGCGATAAGTTTATTTTCGTAGCCGCGCAGAAAGACCCCTCCATCGAGGAACCGGCCCACACCGATATTTATAAACATGGCACCGTGGCGAAGATACTTCAAGTTCTGCGTCTGCCGAATAATCTCCTCAAAGTGCTCGTCGAAGGCGTCGTGCAGGGCAAGATTACATCAGTCGTGAAGAATACCGATTTCCTTGAAGCGAAAGTCGATATCATTCACCCGAAATTCGATGAAAAAGATGTGGAATTACAGGCAATGGTACGCCGCACGTCCGAACGCTTCGCCGATTACGTGAAGACAAATCGTAATCTCGCGCCGGAAATCGTGGCTGCGTATGATAATCTCGATGATTTCTCCCGCAAACTCTACTATGCAGCCGCAAATGTGGATCAGAAAGTGGAGTTAAAACAGCGCATTCTCGAAAAAACAACGATGTAGGAGCAGTTTTACGAACTCATCTCGATGATGAGCGCCGAAATCGAAGTGCTTAAGCTCGAGGAAGAACTCGACGAGAAGATCAACGACACGATGCAAAAAACGCAGAAGAAGTATTTTATTCAAGAGCAAATCCGTACGCTGCAAAAAGAACTCGACGATGATGATGAGGCCAACCCCGAAATCTCCACCCTCCGCGAGGCAATCGACAAAGCACAAATGCCCGAAGAAGCGCTCGCAAAAGCCAATGAAGAACTCGAAAAACTCAAGAAAACACCGTCGATGTCACCTGAATTCAGCGTGATACGTTCGTATATCGAGACGCTGTCAAGTCTTCCGTGGACGACCAAAACAAATGACAATCTCCGCATCGACCACGTTCGCGCGATCCTCGATGCCGATCATTACGACCTGGAAAAGCCGAAAGAGCGTATTCTCGAATATATTTCCGTGCTGAATATTGTGGGTTCGCTTCGTGGTCAAATCCTTTGTTTTGTCGGACCTCCGGGCGTCGGCAAGACCTCCCTCGGCAAGTCGATTGCGAGAGCGCTTGACCGCAAATTCGTACGTATCGCTCTCGGCGGTGTGCGTGATGAAGCCGAAATTCGTGGTCATCGCAAGACGTATATTGGATCCATGCCCGGAAAAATTATTGCGTCGATGAAAAAAGCAGGCACAATTAATCCCGTGATTTTGCTTGATGAAGTCGATAAGATGGCGATGGATTTCCGTGGTGACCCGTCGAGCGCGCTTTTGGAAGTATTAGACCCCGAACAAAATTCTACCTTCAACGACCACTATCTGGAAGTCGATTATGATCTTTCGAATGTGCTCTTTATTACGACGGCGAATGTGAAATATGATATTCCCGCGCCACTGCTTGACCGTATGGAAGTGATTGAAATATCGAGTTATTTAGACCATGACAAGCTCGAAATTGTTAAGCGCCATTTAATACCGAAATTACTCAAAGAATTCGGTATGCAGGACGTGAATATCACGTTTACCGACGAGGCAATCATGAAAGTAATCCGTGAATATACCCGCGAGGCAGGTGTGCGGAATGTAGAACGGGAGATAGGTTCACTGCTGAGGAAAGTGGCGAAAGAACTTGTTCTCGAATTCGAATCAAAGCAAAGCGCCAAAGCTGCGAAAAAACCGGTAAAAGAGGGAGAAGCAGGACCAATCCTGAAGTTCAAAATCCCAAAAAACAAGAAGTTTATCATCGATGAAATAATGGTCGAGAAATTCCTCAAATTGCCACGTTTCCGCGAACAAGCCAATGAACTTTCCGACAAAATAGGTGTGGCGACAGGACTTGCATGGACAAGCATGGGCGGCGACACGCTTCCGGTCGAAGTGACGATTATGCCAGGCACCGAGAAGCTCACGCTCACCGGCAAGCTTGGTGATGTGATGAAAGAATCGGCAACGGCTGCGCTTTCGTATGTACGTTCGAACTGGTACGCGCTCGGAGTGCCCGAGGAATTTGCGAAGAATAAAGAGATTCACATTCACGCGCCGGAGGGTGCGATACCGAAAGATGGTCCGTCGGCAGGTATTACGATGTCACTTGCGCTGATCTCGGCGGCGACGTTGCAGCCACTACGCGGAGATCTCGCGATGACCGGAGAGATTACGCTTCGTGGAAATATCCTGCCTATCGGCGGCTTGAACGAAAAGCTCTTAGCTGCTAAACGTAAAGGATATACGACGGTGCTGATTCCGAAAGACAATCAACAGGATATCGCGGAAATTAATCCGATTATTACGTCCGGTCTCAATATTGGTCCGGTTGGACATCTGACAGAAGCGCTGCCGTATGCATTCCGTACGCTCGCAGTACCGGTAGCAGAACCCCCGAAGAAATCGGGGAAGAAGAAGGAGACTTGATATGAAAATGCCCACGGTTAGTGGGCATTTTTTTTGTGGGCTTAGAGAATATTCTTCATCGAAACTTACGTCAACAATAGAACAATCAGACCAAACGAAGTAATTGACATACCTCTGAATTTCGTTTGTAATTCTCGTTTCTATCGGGGAATTTACAGAGAGGAGATAATGGTGTGGTTTCGTAAGAGAAATATCTATATAATTACTCTATAAGAAAAGAATTATCGTATTTTTGTACATGGTGTCATTGTCTATCATCTAGCCGATAAATTACTTACATTACCATCTGAAAATTTAGGAAATCATGGAAACTGTACTTCTGCAAATTAACAACGCAAAAGCATATAAGCTTTTGGAAGATCTTGAAGACTTGGATATTATTACCGTGCTGCAAAAGAGCAGTCAGCCACCACAAAAACTATCGGAAAAATATGCAGGGAAATTACCGCCGGATATCGCTGAAGCACTCCAACAATTTGTAACACAAGGACGAAAAGAATGGAACGACCGCAGTATTTAATTGATACAATCACTCCATCCGCTCCACAAACCGCATCAATTCTCCTCCAAATCCATCACCAAATATCTCTCGGGTATTTCGCAATCAGTTCCGTCAATATATTCTACGAGATATGTCCA
>JBPOHH010000837.1:0-1895 GCA_052035765.1 Bacteroidota bacterium | reverse complement strand
ATTCCCACCGAATCCGGAGAGACTGTCGATGAAGCTCCTTCGGAATTTCCATTTTGATAGCTATAGACCGCAAACGTAGCCATGCGATTAGCGGCAGCGCCGTAGAAATAGGACGAGCTCACCGATGCCTGACGGATGGCATTGGTATGTTCTTTTCGCAAACTGCTATCTATTTTGTCTGTAGTTAAGTTCTGAACGTGTTGAGAATAATTGACTTGCAGCACCGGCAAGCCACGTGGACGGAATTCGAGCCCACCGCCGATGGTCGTAATATTTGATGTATTAATCAAGTCTTTATAGCCGGCTTCCTCAAAGGAAATCATCGCATTGGCGCGCAGCTGACGTTGAAAAAATACCTGATCGTACGTGGCATCGGTGCGGAGAATGTCCGCGCGGAGTCCCGCTGTGCCAATCGACCTGAATCCACCGCCGACATACCGGATACCGGCGGAAAGACGGGCATCATTTTCAAAAAAAGAATACTTGGCTTTAGCGGCAAAATTGAAGTCGATGAGGGTACTGTCTTTCTTGAGAAAGTCCGGCAACGATCCCGGTAAGGGAATGGATTGGAGGGTTTTAAAATTTGCCTTATCCTCGAAATACATGAGATTGAATTCACCGTCAAAGGCGAAGTTCAAGCTGTCAAGCACCAAATGCGTCGCTGCGCCGAAGCCGTAATTCCGCTGCGGTGAAACGATGGTATTCGGCGTGGAAGTTCTTTTGGTGGAGTCAATAGTTTGCGTGAGTATTACCTGACTTGTATCATCGATTTCGTTACCGGTCACCGGATCGATAATTTTAGCAAAAGATGTATCGGTTTTGAGACCGAAGCTCACTGTCGGTTGATTGATAAGTCCTTGCAGAAAAACGCTTTGGTCGTCATCATCAGCATAAATTCCCGTGAGTACGATATGATTCCCGTTCCGCCTGCCATAGCCAATGCGCGCGGAATAGACATTCCTAAAAAACTCCAGCGACGCAAGAGCAGGATTGTTGAATAAGGATGAATCGCTTTCTACTACGCCTGACGGAATCGCGCTTACGTCCACCTCCCGCTGCACTTTGCCGACCGCCGCCGCACTGTAGAAATTCCCCGGATTATATTCGAGCATACCGCCGTTAAGCGTGACATTCGTAAAGAGCTGACGCCCGAATTGCGGAGCGACTTTTCCAAAACCGAATGATGGGAATTGAGCGAGGAGTTCCTGCTCGGGTGTCACAAGTCCGAACTCCCGGAGCGTCTCTAAATTTTCGCTTAAGTCGCTATTGCCGAGCTCATATAAGGCATTGATTTTATTCTGATAAGAGATAGAATCAGCTCCAGCGAACAATCGAAGCGAATCCACCTGCGCCGAGTCGCGGGCACGTTCGATATCAGCGATTTCACTGTTGAGCCGTTGCTGGAAGACAAAATTGAGTCCGCGTTTTGTGCTTTGCGAACCAAATGCGCCGCGGCTGATATCTGATTTTCCGACATTCTCCTCGGTCGTGATGAGGAAATTCATTCCCATCGGCACGCCGAAGAGGGAAATAGTAGGGTCAAGCTGCAGGCGAGCGTAATTTTTATTGGGATTCTCGGCTAAGTTGCCGGTGCGATTGGCATATTCCGACAAAAGGCGCGCTTGTCCATTGAATTTCACTATGGGAGGCGTCGTCTCTGCCGCATCGGTTGGAGCGATGGGATCGGTCATGATTGCGCCATCCGATGCCTGCGCTGCAGAGTCGCCGGGCGTCGGTGCAGCGGTGACAAGCGGCGTTGTATCAGGCGCGGGAGCGTCCATGTCTTTGGGACTGCTGTAGGTGAATGTCCATATTTCACTTTGACTTACGATTTGTTTGTTCTCGGCGCGAAAGTCCGGTCTGCCATTTTTGGCGATATTGGCAATGATCCGCCA
>JBPOHH010000374.1:0-2480 GCA_052035765.1 Bacteroidota bacterium | reverse complement strand
GTACACTACAAAATGCAGTTCCTGAACGTAAAATTAGATACTACATTCAATTATTCTTCATTTCATTCACAACTATCATGAAACACATAATTCTACTTTTTGCATGCGTTTATCTCGCATTTTCGGTTAATCTCTCTGCTCAGAATGTGGCGGGTTCGGTGGAGGTCGGGGTGTATTCGGCGTATCAGTTTACGCAGTTTAGCGGTGGATATATTGAGCTTCCATCCGGAAAATATGACAACGATCCTTATACTGCGTATGGATTTACAGTTGGCGGTCTGGCAGAAGTTCACTTTACTCCTACATTTGCAGTGCTTGCTTTATTACGCTACGAAGAGCTCCACGGTAATAAAATACGCATCGGAGATAAGTATCCGAGTAAATTGGCAGATGGGACAGTAAAATTGACTGAAGTACATGATGTCTTTGATGTAATTGCGCCACAATTTGCTTCGACAATTTTAGGAAAATATACGCTTTCTGATTCAAAATTAAGTGTGCTGGCAGGTGCTTCTATTGGCATACTCATTAATGAAAAAGAAGAACAGAGATATCAGTTAATTATCGACCCAGAAAATCCGGTGCAATTTCCAATACAATATGACAGTTGGGGTCAGCCAGTGGATACAATATCTTCTTCAGTATTAACAAAAGGACAAAAGCCACGATATACCGATGAAACAAGAACATCAATTACGCTTTACTCCGGCCCCATCTACCAGCGCACCGCCCTCCAACTAGGCCTCACAGCAGGACTCCAATACGACCTTCCCATCTATACGCTCAATGAAGCCGCGCAGAAATTTGTGACGCTTACGCCAAGTGTATTATTCAATTACAATCTCACAACTTATTCTGATTATGAGAGGTTACGGGCTTGGAATGTGAGTGCGGGGTTTGTGCTGAAGGTGGGATTATAATGAAAATAAACGATTTTTTTAACACAATGTACGCAAAGATAATCCACAAAGGACACTACAAATACGAATTTTAATTGTGTACTTTGTGCAATCTTGGTGATCTTACCCCGTTTCAGTTGACAGTACGAAGAGAGAGTTTTTGCTGTTTGTAATATTGATTTTCGTATTCTACCGGCGCCATGTAACCGATGCTGGAATGCAAGCGTTGCCGATTGTAAAATACTTCGATGTATTCAAAGATACACAGTTCGGCTTCTTGACGCGTTGCAAATTGGCGCTGATAGATTAATTCTGTCTTGAGTGTATGAAAGAACGACTCCGTAATCGCATTGTCATAGCAATTACCCTTGGCACTCATACTCTGCGTAATGCTATACTTTGCTATTATGTTTCGTACTTCTGTGCTCGCATATTGTACGCCTCTGTCGGAATGGAAGACAAGATCTTTGTTTGGTCTCCGTGCATGTATTGATTTTTCAAGTGCTTGAGTCACAATTTCCTTGCGTAAACGAGTATCTGTTTTCCAACCAACTATCCTTCTGCCGTAGATGTCAAGGACGACTGCAAGATACAGCCAGCCTTCGGATGTCCAGATATAGGTTATATCTGAGGTCCAGACTTTATTCGGAGCATCGGTCGTAAAATTCTGTTGTAATACATTGTCAGCTACGGGAAAACCATGATTTGAATTCGTTGTAGCTTTGAACTTCTTCTTCAATACTGAGTGCATTCCATTGGCGCTCATCAGACGAGCAACGCGCTTCTTACTCGTCCGTATAGTGCGCTTACGAAGTTCACGCATGACTCGCGGAGAGCCATAGCGCTTGTGGCTATCAGTATAGACCGACGTGATTTTTTTGAGCAATATTTCATCGGACTCTTTCCGTTTTGATGTCGTATGTTTAGACCATTTATAGTATCCGCTCGCTGTGATCTCCAGAGCCTGGCATATTCTCCGTACTGCATAGTCTGAGCGGAGTTGGTCAACAAATCGATATTTGTCTTCTATGCTTTTGAAAATATGCCGAGTGCTTTTTTTAGGATGTCGCGCTCCTCTTGTAACACGCGGTTCTCCTTTTGAAGCTTGCGAAGTTCTTCTTCTATAGGCGTTTGATGACCTTTGCCGGGAAATGATGCTTCCTGCTCTTGTTCGTATTGATTCTTCCAAGCATGGAGAGTATTGGCATTGATGCCTAATTCTCTTGATAATTCTGCTACCTTTTTGGACTTGTTCAAAATCAAGCGGACTGTGTTGATTTTGAATTCTTTGTCGAATACTCGTTTGACTTGCTTTGACATTGAGTTACCCTTTATGATTGTTGGACTATAAAATTAACTGTTTTTTGTCTCTTTTTATAGTGTCAACCAAATCGGGGGAAGTTCATGGTGTACTTTGTGTTAAAAAACGCACCATGCTGATTTTTAAACACAAAGTACACTACAAAATGCAGTTCCTGAACGTAAAATTAGATACTACATTCAATTATTCTTCATTTCATTCACAACTATCATGAAACACATAATTCTACTTTTTGCATGCGTTTATCTCGCATTTTCGGT
>JBPOHH010000003.1:0-1911 GCA_052035765.1 Bacteroidota bacterium | reverse complement strand
ATATAAGGTGTATTCTTGCATAGAACAGTCGGTTACATTTTAATTTTGGTACGAGTTACGGCTTACTTTTTATTCGTTGCGGGTTCGGCGGCTGTTTTTTTGACCACCGCCGCAGGACGTTGTGTATGCATTTCTACCAACGAGTAATTTGAAGTAATAAAATGCTGGCCTTTCATCTCTTTTCCGTCCGGTAATTTTAGCGTGAGCTTTACTTCTGCTGTAGCATAAAGATGATGGGGCACCTGATACGATGAATTAATTTCCATTTTGCCAAATTGCGCAATGATTGAATTGGCACGAATCATCTGCCCGTTTGAATATTGTAGTAAAACGCTGCCCTGACCGGTGAGGGTGTATTGAAACTGGTCACACCAGGTGCCAAGTGTATCTAATGAAGGCAATGACCGGAATATAGACGTTTGCTTCCGTAATGGAGCAGGAATACAATTCTCCGGTAAGTCATCGAGAGTTTCGACGATCCAGGATTCTCCGATTTTTTTACGGGACTCTTTTATGGGAATTAAAAGGTTTGGTTGAAATGCCCCTCCGGGAGCAATATCGGCACGCACGGAATCATCTGCACCATACGAATACCGATTCCCGAGAGAATCTATCTCATACCAAATTTTCCGACCAAGCCAGGTGGTTTCTAGTCGTACTCTGTCTCGGATGTCGCCTGAAGATTCTTTTGAGGCAAATTTTGTAAGCTGTTGGCTTATATAGTAATGACCGTTCGTACCAACAGAATCGCAGATAATCAGATACATCTCTGTACGCTCTTTGATGAGTGGAGCCTGCCCGGCAAAAGCTATACTGTCGTTGGATACAACCCTATACAGAAGCGAGTCCTTCGGAACAAAGCGATACCTATAGGAAACACTGTCGATCGAAGTAAGATCCGACGAAGTAAGAGCAGATGCTGATGGCAAACAAGTCCATGCAGACAAACAAATTACAAAGATCATAACACGAATGTACGCGGTAGTATTCATGAAGTTGGTTAAGTAGTAAGAAAGTCGTAGAATTGAATTTACATATCAAAAATACAGAAAAAGCGAGAATTGATGTAATGAACTCTCTAAATAAATGCCTCGATATGCTCCGGTGAGGAAACGGTGAGAACATGCAGGTAAGTTTGCATCAGGAGTAACCTCATTACTCAAGCTCTGTAAGCGCATTGTGCGCATTTTATTATTCATTTTGGAGGAGTCACAAATGAAACGTTTCTTTCTGTTGTTTTTGGTTCTGATCTTGTGCAGAACCGGTACGAATTCACTTTCGGGTCAAGTACCTCAATCGGTAACCATACCGAACCCTATCCTCTTCTGTACGCAGGTGCCGGTCGCTCCTGCGTTTCTGAACATGATGGACGTCTTCGGTAATCATCGAGCCGAGACCGATGCTGCTCCGCGAGGCGGAGATTTATATATTCTCTATCCGAACGGTGTACTCAAAAATCTGACGTCAGCCGCAGGATATGGCGGAGTTGGGTTAATTACCAATAATGCTATAGCAGTACGACAGCCATGCGTACATTGGAATGGTCAGAAAGCTGTCTTTAGTATGGTCGTCGGTGCACCGTCGGGTATGTTTGACATGACAAAATTCTATTGGCAACTCTATGAAGTAGTTGGTTTAGGTGAGAATCAAACGCCGATAATAACGAAAGTACCTAATCAACCAACGAATTACAATAACATTTCACCAATTTACGGCACCGACGGACGGATAATCTTCACCTCCGACCGTCCCCGCAATGGACAGTCGCATCTCTACCCGCAGCGTGATGAATATGAAACTGCGCCAACCAACACCGGATTATGGAGCTTAGATGCAAATACCGGTGATTTGAAATTACTCGATCATGCCCCGAGCGGCGCATTTTACCCGTCGATTGATAGTTATGGCAGA
>JBPOHH010000201.1:0-18401 GCA_052035765.1 Bacteroidota bacterium | reverse complement strand
GGGCGAATTGCATTCGCCCCGGTCGTGCTAGGTTTTGGGCGAATGCGATTCGCCCCTACGACCCAATTGTTATATTCCAAAAAAACTTACAAAGATTCAATTTCTTCGATACAAGGATTATCCCATGAAAATACTCCTACAAACTATCCTCATTCTCCTCACCGTGACGACGGCGTTCAGTCAAAAGGCATTAGAAATTACCCACCTGACGGGTGATGTGTATATCTATACAACGTACCACGATTACAATCACCAACCTTTCCCTTCGAATGGAATGTATGTCGTTACGAAGGAAGGTGTTGTGATGATCGATACGCCGTGGGATACGACGCAGTTCCAGCCATTACTCGATAGTATTACCGCGCGTCACCGGCAGCGCGTGGTGCTTTGTATTGCAACGCATTTTCATGATGACCGCTCGGCGGGACTCGACTATTACAAGCAAAAGGGCGTGCGTACTTTTACTTCGAAGCAGACGTACGAGCTCTGCGCGGCGGAGGGGAATGCCCGTGCTGAGTTTACCTTTTCCCGTGACACGACCTTCACGGTCGGCAAGCATACCTTTCGCGCTTATTATCCGGGCGCGGGTCACACGAAGGATAATATCGTCGTCTGGATGAATAACGAAAAAATTCTCTACGGCGGCTGCCTCGTTAAAAGTGTTGATAATGATGGACTTGGTAATATTGCTGATGCTAATTTAAAAGCATGGGCGCCGACGATTAAGAATGTCATTCGCACCTTCCCGAACCCCAAATTTATCATTCCCGGACATTTTTCATGGACAGATACCAGCGCGCTCAAGCATACACTCATGCTCCTGCAAAAGCACGGGAAAATGAATAAAAAAAGCCGTAAATAGGCGTTTAACTATTTACGGCTTCAGATAATTATCTACTTCATCATTCCAACTTCACGGTATTCGATAAATTCCCTAATAAGTCTATCGAACATTCCACCACATCACCATCGACGAGCCAAAGCGGCGGAGTGAAGACTTTGCTGCCGTTGAGCTCGAGAAAACATCCCGTACCGCAGGTACCGCTACCGATTACATCGCCCGGATAGAGCGTCACACCATAGCTTGCGCGCTCGATAATTTGGGCAAATGTCCAGCTCATGTCTTTTACATTTCCGAGGGATATATCACGTCCGTTGATGACGGTCTTCATCGTAAGGTCATATTTATCACCATGTTCGGTGGGGATTCGTCGTTCTTCGAGTTCGTCCTTGGTCACGAGCCATGGTCCGAGTGACGTTGCGAAGTCTTTCCCTTTTGCCGGACCGAGATTGAGCTTCATTTCCTGCATTTGCAGCGCGCGGGCGCTCCAGTCGTTCATGACCATGTAGCCGGCGATATAGTCATCGGCGTCTTTGGCGGCGATGTTTTTCCCTTGCTTACCGATGACGATTGCGCATTCGAGTTCGAAGTCTAACTGATTGAGATGTAATTCCTGTACAGGAATTTCCCCCGGTCCGAACACTGCCTGATGATTCGTAAAATAAAAGATCGGAATATCATCAAATTCGGGAATCATTTCGAGTCCGCGATTACGGCGGGCTGCCTCGACGTGTTGGCGGAATGCATAGCCGTCGCGCATGGAAGTAGGGCGTGGCACGGGCGAACAGAGCGTGACAGATTCCGCGAAATACCAAATTTCGGCGAGGTCTTCTTTGGTGGAATGCTTTGCAAACCATGCTTCAATCGCTTGGGCATCACTCATTGCGACCGCGCCAAGTCTTAAGAAATCAAGGATATTGGAGGGTAGATATCCTGCTTGAAGTGATGCCTGCCCGATAGCAGCACGATGGGCGAATTCAAGATCAAGGATTCTATTTTCAATCATCAAGCCGAGGCGTTCAATGCCTGCAATCGGCGAATAGGTTACTAGTTTCATGTTTTGTTACTCTTTGAAATAATAGGGAGATATAGTTAATTATATAGCATTCATTCTCATCGGCGTCCATCATTAAAAATCAGCGTCATCTGCGTGCTTACTTCCCCTTCTTTGCAATCACATATACTTCAATTCCCGTCAGATATTGATAGATCATTGCAAGGCGACGCTTCACGCTCGTTTTTTCACCCATATATCGTCCAAAACTCTTCATCGCGACCGCGCCTGCCTTGCGGGTGAGTCCATTGCTTGGTCGCTGGGAACGGATGGTAATCACGTCGAAACCGGCGCGCTCGACGACATTTTTAAGTGATTGTACAGTAAAGTGATAGCAATGATTTTCGGGTTGGAACCATATCCAGCGATGCTTGAGCAGGCGGCTCCAGAGTGAACCGAAGTCGGGCACGCGGATAGCGATAATTCCATCGGACGAAAGGAGTGTATGGAGTGATTGCAGCATTGCCAGCGGATCGCCGGTATGCTCGAGTGAGTGCCAAAGAACAGCAATATCAACGACTTGTTTTATATTATCAATATGCGGCACGACGGATATTCCAATTTTCCCGGCATCCTTGCGGGCTGATTCTGACGGTTCGACGCCTACGACGGTATAGCCGAATCGTCTGGCTTCGTCCAAAAACGGAGCCCGGTCACATCCGACATCGAGAATCGTCGCAGGAGGTTGTCTGAGGGCAAGGATATCACGAAGCAGCTTAATTTGCTCGGGCATACGCGACCACCGTCGCATTTCGGCTGCTGTTTCCTGTCGGAAAATATCATGATTCAGCGCGTACTTTTGGGCATAATATGCAGTACGTTCAGCATCGGACGGAATGACGGCGAGGGCGACGAGTCCGCATTCAGTGCATTCGGCAAGGGTGGTATCGCCCTGATTATACATCCGGCGCGCGCTGCCGCACACGGGACAGGGAGCTTGGCTCTGCACTTGATTGTCTTGAACTGCCATCGTATTCCAATTCCTTAATACACAAGTAATTGCTTAATTATTCAGCAATTATCATAATTTTACTTAGCGCTGTACTGCCGGAATGCAGGCGATAGATATACATACCTGCCGGCAGATTGAGTTCGCTCACCATCACTTCATAGGCACCGGCGGCAAAGCTACCGTCGAGAAGTACAGCCCGACGATTACCGAGCATATCATAGACTTCAAGGGTCGTTGGTGCAGCGTGTTCAATTCCAAAAAGAATATTCGTCTCACCGTAAACCGATGTAGGGTTCGGGGTATTTTGCTGCAAGAATGCCACAGCAGGCACACCGGCTGTGGTTAATTTCACGGGTACTTTGCAGCGTGTATCATCCTGTGCCTCGATGAGACCTTGCTTTGCCGTACCTTCGAGCGCAGCTTTGAGTGCCAGGCAACCGAATCTGAACTCCAAAGTATCGGTATCCGGTGTATCCTGAATGACTTTCGGATTGTAGCAGACGGTGAGTTTACGGCGTTCTTTCGGCTGCAGTATGAAGGGTAGCTGAGACTGTGGCAGAGAGAAAAGGATATTCTGCGCCAGGTAAATATCACTGAAAGTGAGAGGGAATTTACCGTAATTATAGAGGTCGAGTCCTTCACAGCGCAGGTCGCCGGCGATGGTATTGGCATAATTATACGGCATCGTATCCGACACAGACTCTACGTCGAGGGTAAAGCCCGGAATCGACTGTGTACGAACGGACGAATTCCCCGCCGAATCGGTAGCGCGAATGGAATAGGAAGCATCCTGATAATAGTCTATCACGGCAACGGAATATCCGAGAATACGGGAATTATTTGTTGAATCTGCAGTTACAATACAATTCACGGTTGAGTCCTGTAGAATTTCGGCCGTTTGAATTCCCAAATCCGTAGCAAGAGTATCGGTAATCGCCACTCTGAAATTAAAATTACAGGGGTCTCCTCCAAGCGTAAAATCCGGCTTGACCCGGTCAAAAAGTGCTGTCATTTGCAACTCGACCAGCTGACGTTCTCCGCACACCTGCCCTACAAGCAAGGTATCGGTGAACTCACCCTCGGCAATGGAGTTGAAGCATATTTCAATAGTCTTGCGTTCTTTCGGCTTGAGCGTAATAGGCGCTGTAGTATTTATCGAGAACTCAGGCAGCTTCTTGCGGAAGCCGAGGGAAGTGATTTGCTGGGGGAATTTTCCGTAATTGTATAATTCTATAAAAAAACAGTATTGCTTATTCACCGGACCGACCCGCTTAGCATGGAGGAGAGAATCTGCGCCGCGCGGCTGCGTGAGACCAACGGTAAATCCCGGAATTTCAATCGTCTTTTCAGATATATAATCAACAGAATCTTTGGCAAAAACAGTAAATGAACCGTCATTGTAGATGTCATTGAGGCGCGCCGAAAAGGCCACCGTGGGCGAGACCGGCGAGAAAGCAGCGATCGTCGCCGTGACGTTTTTCATCGAATCCACGGGCGCTGTCACTTCCTTGATATGTGTATCACCGGTAAGAGTATCGAATACAGATCCTTTGATCCCGAAGCATTCATCGGAGGCGATAATATTCGGAGGATTAAAGTCAAATACCCTGTACCCCGTACCACCGACATACCCGTATGAATTGGCATTTCCATAGCCATAGATATAAATACCAATCGGCTCATCAGCCGAAATTGTATGCGCGCCATCGGTCACACCATCGGCACCATTTGCGCCGCCAAGCCAAGCGTACGAATATTCATTACTCGGCGGAATCGGCACAAACTTCGACACATTCACCGGCTGACCATCTAATCTAATGGTAGATAATGTCGAGGTAGGAGCAACGACCGTGATATATTGCTCCACATACACGCCAATCGGGTTCTGAAAATCATACGCTTGTACATTGTAGCATCGGTAGGACTTCAGGAACTGTTCCTTCGGTGGGATTATCAACATAAAAGGATCGCTAAGCTCTATATTTCCTTGTGGCATTATCACATCGCTCGCTGTTTTTTTGAAGTGAGCAACGAGAATAGGTTTATTGGCAGTAATCGTTTGTCCCTTGGTCAGTTCACCTGAATACACTCCTCCGGAATTAAGGTAAGCGCCGATAAAATTCCCGTCAATAAAAACCTTCGTACTATCGTATGCAGCAAGAATCCTATACATATCCTGTCCGAGTCGTGTCGCTCCTTGCGGTAATGGATACGGCGTCAGGAAGGCGTTTTTTCCCCATGTACCTACAGGTGGTACTTGCTCGATCAAACAATCTCTCGAAATTAAACTGTCGGCTAATTCCACAGGGACAATCGCGCGTTGCTGCCCGGCAAATACTGCGACCGGCTTGGTCGAAGTTACGTGGCTTCCGGTAAGATCCGACCGTGGATTCTGCGGAGTAATCTTGGCTTGAACGAGATAGGACTCGCCCTGATTCAGCGTAATCGTCTGCGGTGTGAGGTTGTTAATATACGTTGCTGTCTTTGGAGTTACGGTGATCGTAGTGTTATCTTCGGTAGCCAGCACTGCAAATTGCGATGGTGTTGAAGAACTAACATTCACGGTATTACCGTTAGCCTTACCATCGCTGTTGTATGCCATCACGTAATAATCAGTACCAAGCACTCTTGTCGGTAATACCAGGAAGGCATCACTCGTTGTTTGAGCTTGGCTGAGAGCATAGACTCCGATATCCTGATCGGCGACGACATGAAAATACTGCAATGCTACATCTTCTGCTTGACTCTGTGTTTCAAACCTGTTTCTTCCTTGCTGATACCCCTCTAACTCGTAGGTATCATACCATATAGGAAAGAGAAATACTTTTGTAGGATCTGCAATCTGAAATGGTTTCTGGCGAACAATGCCCGCCTTATTCCGGTATGAGATAGTTCCCGATGTGGGTACCTCAGCCACGATATAGACAAATAGTGAATCCGACAGCCGGTTATTGACATGGAGATTAGGGATGAACGTCAGCCAGAAGTCCTTTCCTTTACTGCTTTTTTCGATGGGTTGAGCGGTCACCGAGCTGCCCGGTAGAAGGGCGGCGAGCAGCAGTGCAAGCAGGATGCAATGAGTGTAGATATTTTTCATAAAGACTCTTAAATTGTTTCGGTGGAAACATGATGTTGAATTACTTACTGCGAAATTACACCAAGAAATTAAATTATGGGTAAAAATTAAAAAAACCTACTGCTTGTATGACTTTTGTCGTGGCAGGAGATGTTCTACTCTATCAGTGTATTACGATAATAGACTTCGAAATCATACCCATTGCAGTACGGAAAAGCACGAAATAGATACCGTTTGGCTCAGCCGACATATCAATTTCACGTGATCTTCCGGTGCTGCTCTCTGTCTTCATATTCTCAGTGAAGACCTCCTCTCCCAAACTATTAATTACCCTGTACGAAAAGAGTGCGCAATTCCATGTAATGGAGAATGTTGCAGAAGTTGGATTGGGAGAAACAGTAATATTGTCCTCTGCCGTAGGCAACTCATCTACTGCACTTACCACACCCGTAAGATCCATTCCACCAGCATAACCATACGAATTCGCCTCACCATACCCATAAATATATATTCCGATTGGCTCAACTGTAGTAATAGTATGCGCCCCTTCAGTCATACCATCAGCACCATTCTGGCCGCCCAGCCATGCATACGAATATTCATTACTTGGAGCAATTGGCACAAATTTCTTCACATCGACCGGATTACCGTCGAGCTTAATGGTTGATAATGTTGAAGTAGGAGCGACTATCGTGATGTACTGTTCGAGATACACACCGTCGGGGTTTCTACTATCGTATGCCTGCACATTATAAAAACGGTAGGACTTCATAAACTGTTCTTTGGGAGGAACGATGAGCATAAACGGGTCGCTCAGTGGACTTTGCTGCCCCGGTAAATCGGAAGCTGTTTTTTTAAAATGAGCCACAAGTATAGGATGATTGGCTGTAACAGTTTGTCCTTTTGTTAATACCCCGGAAAAGATTTCGCCAGCGTTGAGATACGAATCAATAAATTTACCATCAATAAACACTTGCGTACTATCATACGATGCGAGTATCCGAAACATATCCTTCCCGAATCTCACTGCACCTGCGGGTAATGGATAAGGTGTAAGAAACGCGTTCTTGCCCCAACTACTTACAGGTGGCACCTGTTCTATCAGACAATCTCGGGAGATCAACGTATCGGCTGATTCTATCGGCACCGTCGCACGCTGCTGCCCCCCAAATACTGCCACCGGTTTGGTCGAGGTTACATGGGTGCCCGTGAGGTCGGCGCGTAGGTTTTGAGTGGTAATTTTTGCTTGCACGAGGTAGGTTTCACCCTGATTGAGGGTTATCGTCTGCGGTGTGAGACCATTAACATACATTGCTGTTTTGGGAGTGACAGTGATTTTCGTATTATTCTCCGTCGCCAGTACTGCAAATTGCGATGGTGTACTGGAATTCGGACTCACTGAATTACCACTTACTTTGCCATCGCTGTTATACGCCATGACATAATAATCGGTGCCAAGAACATGTGTCGGTAACACCAAAAAAGCATCACTCGTAGTCTGCGCCTGACTCAGCGCATAGACGCCTATGTTCTGATCGGCTACGACATGAAAATACTGCAAGGCGATATCTTCGTTTTGACTCAGGGTCTCAAATCTATTTCTCCCCTGTTGATACCCTTCTAACTCGAATGTTGAATACCAAATTGGATATATATATACTTTGGTAGGGTCAGTGATCTGAAAAGTTTGCTCTCTTATGGCTCCTACTTTATTTCTGTAGGTAATTTTCCCGACGGTGGGTACGTCGGCCACAATAAAGACAAAGAGCGAGTCCGTAAGTGGTGAATTGACGTGATAATTCGGAATAAACGTCAGCCAGAAGTCTTTGCCTTTTGTCGTGATAGCCGTGGGCTGTGCGACAGTGGAGACAGAAGGCAGGATGATACTTATAAGTGCTATCAACAGAAAACAGCGTATCATATTTATTTTCATGATACTTCCTTTGAAATGAAGGGAAAAATTGTGAACATAGAATTGAATGTTTGAAGCAGCAATTTCAACCAAGAGACCTCAAATTAACTATCAATGATTCTTATTGGTTATCATTTCTTTCTTCGTAGTAGAATTTATTCTTTGATTACTGTTGCTTTGAAAAATTAGAGCTCGATGCACGCGACCACGCATAAAACTGTTCGATATTCGCATGCAGCGACTCCAGCTCGGCCTCAAGGATATGTTCTTGCCCGCGAATGCGCTCTATATCACGGAATATTTTTCGCACGCTTGGCAAGTCAACTCCTGATTTTTCAGCTATTTTCTGATAAAATTCCTCGGTAAATTCATTCGTGCGCACATAATAGTTCGTGCGGACATAGTCGAGAAAATAATGAATTTTCTTCTCGGCAAGATCCGCATGATCTCCTTGCTGGTAATAGACTTGCCCAACGGTATCGACAAATTCGAGCGTCGAATTTGTCACCGGCGGAATCACCGGAATACTCCGCTGCTCGCGTTTGATGCCAAAGGCGACAAACACCAACCCGCCAATCAGTATGCAGTAGTACGCCCACCGCAACGAATCAACCGAAAGAATATAGCGCAGCGGACTTCGGATTTCATCCCGACCGACCTTGTAATATTCATCCCAAAGAATAGTACCGGCTGAAAACTTGGAGAAGCTTTTTGCGATGAATTCACGGTTGTCTCCCGAGAGCATGGAGTAGTTGGTAAAGCAGATTGGAGTCGAGCAGATATAGAATGTTCCCTCGCCGTAGGGCTGCTCTATCATTACCGGTTGCGAGTCCTGATTAATCGCCGTCACGGTCGCTGATGTCGAGTCGAGGTCCACAAAGTAATTCGCCGTCGTGCCGCCTTTATAGTGCCATTTTTTTTCATTCGGTGAGAGTGCAGGAGCAGTAAAGTGCAGGGTATTGGTATCGGCGAATTTCAGTGCATAATTGACTTCGAGCTTAAATTTGAGCGAATCGACGAGCGCGCCCGAGAATTTATCCGCACCAAGAAAAGCCACTCCGCCATGAGCGACAAATTCCAGAAGCACTTCCGTGTCGAGTTCGTCCGGCGCAAATACTTTTGACACCGAGAGATAGACCATACCGCCTGCGTCACTGTTCTGCGGGAGAACATTATAGATCGGCTCTCGCACGGTTTTGACAGACGATGCTTCGGGAAATATCTGCGGAAGCTGCCGGTGGAGAATATAATTACCAAAAGGAATCTTGTCGTACTGCGAATACGTTTGCCGCCAGTCGAGCGGCTTGGGGCGCATGAACTCAAAAGCCACCATGGCAATAAATACTATCCCGAGTATAATGATGAACTTACGTTGTGATTTCATGGCGCACGGCAGATTGGTGAACACTCATAAACAGTTCTTTCGTCCGGCTGTAGCTCTCTTCGTCAACGGTTGTATCACCATACCAGACATAGTCAAATATCCTACTCAGCCGCCGGAAGTCGCGCTTGAGGGCTTTGTCCTTGATTTCATGCGCATAATCTCGGTTCGTCTTATTGAGCTTCCAATCGATCGTCTCGCTATCGGCAAGTCGCTTAAGGAGCCAGAGATACTGCAATCGCACTGCGCGGCGGTAGTCGGCATTCTCTTCGGCAGCAGCGATCAAAGCCGGAAAATTCAGCTCGTGAATATTCTCATCAATAGCATCAAAAGTAATCGCCGCACGTGATTTTGACGTAAAAAACAATCCCCGGACATTACTTCTAAATAAAATGATATTGACAAGAGCCACTGCGACGGCGATGAGAATATAGACGATTGCATCACCTATACTATCCAAGGAATTACGTCCAAATAAGCGAACCAGAAGATCGATAAGCCACTGCTTGAGTATTTCCCAGAGAGAGTCTTGCTTCATCTGCTCTCGGTCGTAGGCATATTCCTTATCATTATAATATTCATCGAGTGATTTGCGGGAAATCGTCCGCTCGCGCATAGTGGTCGTCGTGTCGTAGCGGAGTGTTTTTTGGGGGAGAAGTATCAATACTGTATCCGGCGAACCCGTTGATGCCCGAGCGGTTAGAGAAGCAGAAGTGCCTACAACCAGCAAACACACTATCAGGATGAGGTGAGTGATCATCGTCCTATCTTTCATGAAACAAATGCGCACAAGATTGTAGCATTGCCGGTGGGAACGATTTCATATTCACCCATTCCGGCCGGAATGAGTGCCGATGAACCAAGCGGTAGGGTTACGGTGTCGAACGCACCGCGGAGCTCCACGCTACCTGCCGTCACGGTTAGCAAATGTGGCGTTTGATGCTCGGTATTGAGCCAGAGCGGTATCGAAATTGTCAGTGCATCGAGCCCGAAATACTCACCGCGTATGAGCGAAGCGACGGTGATTCCGGGGGTATAGGTTTCTATTGTATACTTGACGCATGCCGTTGGCCGCACATCGAGATGCGAGCATCGCACGCCTTTGTCGATATGCAGGGGGCGTGGCTTGCCGTCGAGTCCTGCCCGATCCCAGTCATAGAGTCGGTAGGTGGTATCGCTCGTCTGTTGTAATTCATAGAGGAGAATTCCCGGACCGATAGCATGAACCGTCCCGGCGGGAACATAGATAAAATCTCCTGCCCGGACGCGGACGAACTGCAACACATCGCGGGCATTACCGCCGGTAAGAGCATTTTTAAATTCTTCTGCTGTCAGCTCCCGGCTGCAGCCGTAGATTATTTCTGCGTTTTCATCAGCTGTGAGGATATACCAGCATTCGGTCTTGCCGCGGGGCTCTCCTTCGAGCTCGTGTGCGAGAGTATCATCGGGATGCACCTGCACCGAGAGCCATTCTTGGGCATCGAGGAACTTAACGAGCAGGGGGAAGTCTTCCTGCGCATGTTTGCCGAGAATTTCGCCGGGAAATTGTGTGAGCACTTCCTTGAGAGTTTTTCCTGCAAGCTCGCCATTTGCAATAGAATTACCGGAATAAATTTCCCATGATTCACCCACCGGTTCATTTGCAGCGAAATGCTTGCCGAGTTGCGTTTTCATGGCATTTCCGCCCCATACTTTTTCATGGAGAGACGGCTCAAAGAGGAGAGGATAAGGATTCATGCAGGCAATAGAAGAGAGCTAAGAGTTTGCTTTCGGCGATATTTACCACTGCAAATTACAACATGGGCGATATTCACGCAAGAAAGACTCCCAAGATAATTTTTTGGCATCAAGTGATTCACTGTCAATTTTGTACCTTTTGATGCGTCAAACCGTGTCTGAAAATAATCTCTATCCTGTTTTATCTCATCAGCAACCGAGGCAGGGCAGCGGATATTCAACATGCAAAAAGGACATTACATCATGCCCCAATCTGTTAAAACACAAGAAGTTATAGCATTATTTGAAATACTCTTCCAGACCAACCGCAAGGATTTACCACCCTCATTACCCCATATTATTGCCGAGGCAGACGTACAGAACTCCGGCGATGCAGAGTGGAAGGACTCCGAGAAGCTCCTTCGTATCGGGCAGTCGATTGGGCTTCCTCTTCGCCTGCGACGTTTACCGATATCACTCTTACTTTCCAAGCATGAGGAGCATCTCTTTCCTTCGATTGGCTGTATTCCTGTAGAGGATGTCTGGCATGTCGTGATTTTCACCCGGCAGTCATCGTCGGGAGGACTTTATTACCGTCGTCCGCTTGAGAAGGAGGAGCATCATCTCTCACCCGATGCACTTGAGCGTATCGAGGGATTACATGCCGAGACAGCGCGTGCCGACGCTCTCGACAAAGCACGGAGGACACTCGAGGGATATGGTATCCCAGGCAGCACACTTATCGAATTTACCAGGCAGCATGATCAAAAGCTGCTACTCGATATCACACGCGCCTGTGTAATCTATGCCGGACAGACCGAGCGGCAGCTGATATTGGCAAGACATTTCCTTGAAGATCCCGAATTACTTACGTTATGGCTCGGGTCTCAGCCGAATCACTTTCCCGGACAGGATGAGAGTAATTTCCCTGAATGCGGTCTGCCGATCATGCTCCCGGAAGGACATGTACCCTATATTTCTGAGCTGCGACATGCTTCCGGTATTGGTACAGGTGAGGGAGGCGCATCTCATCACCATCCTTCGCCCGTAGAGCGGGCATTGCATCTGATCAAAATGGAGCGCCGCGATATTACCGTCGTGGCAATCTATGGAGTGGTCATCGGGCTGATATCTCTTGTTACTCCGCTTACCGTCAACACCATCGTCTCGACTATATCAACCGGAATATTCACCTTCCCGCTCGTCGTACTCTCGATGGTCATCTTTTTCGGATTGTTGATAGCCGGAGCGATATCGATTGTGCAGCAGTATGTGGTCGAAGTGCTGCAGCAGCGGATTTTTGTCAATACTGCCTTTGAAGTTGCACATAAAATTCCGGCAGGGCATTTTCGATTTTTTCAGAAAGAATATGCTCCTGAACTTCTCAATCGATTTTTTGATGTCATCACAGTACAAAAAGGGGTGGCGAAATTACTCATTGATGGTCTGAGTGCGGTGATTGTCGGTGCAGCCGGGCTTGTGCTGCTGGTCTTTATCAGTCCTTCCCTCCTTGCTATCGGCCTGCTGTTTATTCTTTTGTCCATCGGTCTCGTCGTGCTTCTCGGCCGGAAAGGACTCACGACAAGTATCAATGAATCCAAGAAAAAATACGATGTTGTGGCATTTCTGGAGGATGTCGGACGCTGCATGACGAGCTTCAAGCTGACGGGTTCACCGACGCTCGTCTATCAGAAAATCGACGAATTACTCGGCTATTATCTCCATCATCGCCGCGCACATTTCAAGATTTTAGTGCGGCAATTTTCGGGTTTCTCCGTCATACGGGCATTTGTCAATACCGGCGTTCTCGCCATTGGCGGTCTCTTGGTCATCGAACGTCAAATCACCCTCGGACAGCTTATTGCGACAGAGATCATCATCGTGACGCTCATCACTTCGCTCGATAAGCTTTTTCGTCAATTAGAGCTTACATACGACTTACTGACCGCAATGGACAAAGTCGGTCATATCACTGATATAGAATTAGAGCGTGTCGGCGGACACATGATGCCCGAGCGGTCGGAGGGTATGTCGATTCGGTGTAAAAACGTCGGCTTCTCGTACGAAGCGAGTCCTGTTCTGCAGGGCTTGGACTTTTATGTCAATGCCGGCAGCCGCGTAAGTCTCGTCGGTAAAAGTGGTGCCGGAAAATCTACCCTTGCACACCTACTGCTTGGCATGTACGACCCCACCATCGGCACAATTCTCATGGATGAATTCGACTCCCGTATGCTCGATCTGGGGAGTCTGCGGCGGAATGTAGGATTAGTCCTGCCGAATGACGAAATTTTCGAAGGCACCATTTGGGATAATATCGTGATGGGCCGCAGTGGAATTACCCCTCAGGATGTGATGGAAGCCGTTGCCATTACGAGACTTGATGAAGTATTTTTCCGGCAGTCGCAAGGACTCCAAACCACCGTCCTAAGCCATGGCAAGAACCTCTCCACCGGCCAAATACGCCGGCTGATGATAGCCCGCGCAATCGTTCACAAGCCACGCTTACTGATCCTCGATGAGGCATTTACCGGACTCGAGGAAAATATTAAAATTGAAATTCTGACCGAACTCTACGACCGCAAACATCCGTGGACGATTGTCGGAATTACCCACGATCCTGAAGTGGTTGCAGCAGCCGATACCGTCTTTGTGCTCAGCGATGGACATATTGTGGAGATTGGTGCTCCACGCAAGCTTGCAGGGCAGAACGACTCGGTCTTTTCTGCGCTCTTTCCGGACTTGTCCCATCTTCTTCGGTCATTTCCTTTTACGCAGATAATGGAGCAAAAGTAATGCAAAATCAGAATCATACATCACATTTCAGCAAGCATTCGTACTCACAATTACTTGTTAAATCTACACATTCAGTGCGGCTTCTGGCAATGATTTTCCTCGGTCTGTTTGCAGTGCTTATCCTCATGCTCACCGTTGTACCATGGATGCAGACTGTGACCGGCAAGGGAAAAGTCACTGCTCTCACACCTGCACAACGTCCGCAATACCTCGAAGCGCAGATCTCCGGACGACTTGTTCGATGGGTAGTACAGGAAGGCGCTGCCGTCAAAGCCGGCGACACAATTGCCATCCTTCAGGATATCGATTCTAAATTTTTGGATTTGGAATTACTCGAAAACCAAGAAAAGCAGCTTGCGGCATTGTATAGCCGCAGGGAGAGTATTTTAGAACAAATCACCTCCCTTCGCAAGCAAGTCACAGCCGAAGAAAAAGCCCGGGAATCAGGCGTAAACAGCGCGAGGGAAAAACTGGAACAATCGGTCCAACGCAGAGTCGCCGCCGAAGAACGTCTCAAACAAGCCAAGCTTGACTGGGAAATAGCGCGTCAGAGGTTCAAAGACCGGTCTGAACTGCACGAAAAAGGTCTCCTCTCGCAGCGCCAGTTTGAAAATGCCCGGCTTGAGCTTCAGCGTGGTGAAGTGGCGTATAATTCCATCGCAGCCGATGTCGAATCAGCCCGCCGAGGAGAAAATGAAGCCATGGCAATGATTTCGAACAAAGAATCCGAAGGTACCTCGAAAGTGCTGAAAGTCATGGCAGATGAGTCCAAAGCCCTCGAATCAATTTCGAGTATCGATAATTCTCTCTATAAATCCCGCTCAGAGCTGAACTCCGCCGCGATGCGTCGGGATGCCGCCATCGTACGAGCGCCGGTGGACGGCAACGTCGTACGCCTGCTCACACTTGGAGCCGGTGAGACCGTCAAGCAAGGCGATAAACTCGCCGTCATAGCTCCCAAAGCCACATCACCGGCAGTTGAACTGCTCATTAACGGCACCGATGCGCCTCTTGTTCACACGGGCCAAAAAGTGCGCTTAGAATTCGACGGCTTCCCTGCAGTGCAGGTAGCAGGATGGCCTTCCGTCGCTGTCGGCACCTTCGGCGGGGAAATTACGGTCGTCGATGCTCTCGAAAGTGATGACGGGAAAGGACAATTTCGGGTGGTGATTAAGCCCGACCCGACCAGTGAACCCTGGCCGAAGCCCGAAAATTTGCGCCTCGGCACAAAGTGCGCCGGCTGGATGCAGCTCAATACCGTATCGCTCGGCTATGAACTCTGGAGACAAATCAACAGCTTCCCGCTTTCGGTCGATAAACCGACCAACAGCAGCAATGCGAAGCCATCCAAAGACGATACGGAGGATAAATAATGAGATGCTACCTGCTGTCGTGCATGCTCCTGTTCATTTCTGTCCAAGTATACGCGCAGGACACCTTTCCCTTTCTCCGCGATAGCGCTCTGACCCGCACGCCAAGTGCGACGCTAACCCTCGACGAGGTCTTTGCGGTCGTCAATGCTAATCACCCCAAGCTCCAGGTAGCACGCCTCGGCATCCGCAATGCTGACGCAACTCTTCAACGGGCATGGGGTTCGCTCGACCCACAAATCACCTCTTCCCTCACTGCCAAGCGTGAATTCGACAAATTCAAGCAGCAGTCAGCCGATGTATCAGCGACCATTCCCCTCTATTGGGGTCAAAAAATTATCCTTGGGTGGAAACGCACACTCGGCCTATTCGACCAGGACGACAACACTCCCCTGAGCGGCGAAGCAATGCTCGGCGTGAGTATACCGCTCTGGAGAAATATTCTCATTGATAAAAATCGTGCATCCATTCTCAAAGCCGAAAATTCACCCGAAGCAGCAAGCGCAGAACTCCTCGCCATGCGGAATGAACTCTTCCTCAAATCAGCCGAAAAATACTGGGAGTGGAGCGCTGCATTCCGTAAATATCAAATTGCTAATGAACTTTTGGAGCTTGCGCAATTCCGTTCACGGGCTGTCCGCGAAGAAGTCAAAAGCGGCGAGCGGGCACCAATCGACTCGGTAGAAATTTACCAGGAAATTCAGCGCCGCCTCGGTCTCGCCGTCAAAGCACGCCGCGATTACGAAAAATCCTCCATCGCTCTCTCGGTCTTTCTCTGGAAGCCCGACGGCAGCTCGCCCGCCGACCTTCAACCCGATATTGTACCACCACCTCTGCCGCCTGCCGTAGCGCTTACACCAAAGCAATACGACACTGACCGGCGTGCAGGACTCACGGCACGCCCCGAGCTGCGCCTCAATACCGTCGAGCAGCGCCTCGCTGATGTGGATCGGGATGTAGCCAATGAACAGTGGAAGCCCGATATTGCCCTCAAATTCGCTCCGTTCAGCTCACAGCTTAATTCCGATATTCCCGGACGCCTGGACTATAAAGTCGGTGTCGATTTCTCCTTACCTCTGCTCCAACGCGACGCCCGCGGACAAATGGCACAAGCGGAAATCAAGCAGAGTACCGTCGGACTTAAACGCTTGCTTTTAGAACGTGATATCAACGCAGAAATCGAAGATGCAGCGTCGGAAGTACTTGCCGCATATCAGCAATACAATGCAGCACGAGCAGAACGCGAGTCTGCCGATGCACTCGAAAAAGCCGAACGCCAACTCTTTGAACGTGGAGAAAGCTCCCTGCTCACCGTCAATTTCCGTGAACGGTTCAGCGCGGAGGCAGCAGGGCGGGAAGTCGATGCCATAGCCGGTTATCATAGAGCACTCGCTCGCTATCGCTGGGCTACAGCACAGTTCTAATGATACGATAGATGGAATTACCGCATATCAACGGATTTTGCACCTTTGGGCGGGGTGAATTGAAAGGTAGAATCGGGCATTTTGACGTCAACTTTCATTGACGACACATCCCAACGCTGGGTAGAGGTTGCATCGGTGATGCTGATGCGGAGTACTTCGAGGGTTTTGGGTGACAGACCGAGCTCGATTGACTTGACCCCATTTATCATTCCTTCACCGTTCGGCGGCATCAGGCGAAGGGTGGTCAGCTTCTGACCTTTGGATGTTTGCTCGGATAGCACCGCGCTGGCTTTGTAGGATTTAAGAAATGTAAAAAACACTTTTTCGATTGAAATCTGCCCTTTATCTTCGAAATTACTCATCACGACCGAATTGGATGGTTTGGAATAATTCCAGATTGTCGCGCCGTCGGACACCAGCACTCGATCCCCTAAATCAAGTACAAACTTATTCCCTTTTTTAGCTTTAATGGAGCCGGCAGTCGTCGGCACGGCGCCATTTGAAGCGATAAATTTCAGGCGTAAGGTCGTCATCGATCCGTATTTTTTGACCACTGCCGCATAGAGCTGCTCGGCTGTTTGCTGGCTGAATGCACTGCAGTGCGCCACACACAGAAGCGTGGCGCATAGCAGAATAGCAGGACGAATTCGGGTAGTCATAGGCGTGTTATTTACTCCGTGGGTCAGGTCGCTTTTCCGGTGATTTGGAGACATTACTAATGAGTAATGTGCGTAGATTCGGAAGCTTTGCCAGCTCGGGGACGGGTAATTCCAGCAGCGGATTTCCGCTAAGGTCGAGAGCGCGCAACCCAGAAACATTACCAATGGTTGCAGGAATTTTTGCTATTTGATTGTCTTTCAGCTCAAGACGCTCAAGCTTGGCAAGAGAGCCGATTTCATTTGGAACGATTTTGATTTGATTACCGCCAAGCTGGAGGATTTTCAGCCCTTTCAATCCGGCAATATCAGCAGGAATCGAAGCAATCTGATTATTTGAGATGTCGATCTGGGCGAGTCCTTCCATTTTGAATACGTCAACCGGAAGACTTGTGAGTTTGTTATTGTTAAGTGTAAGTGTAGTAAGCTTTTCCATTTTGCTAATGTCGGCAGGCAGTACTGTGAGCTGATTATCGTTGAGACTCAAGCGTTCGAGCGCTGTCAGCTTCCCGATTTCCGCCGGAATTTTAGTTATTTTATTCATGGAGCAGTCGAGCACATGGAGATTCGCCAACGCACCGATGGATGTTGGGAGTTCCGTGAGTTCATTATTGCGCATGTTGAGCTCCCGTAAATTTTTCAAAAGGGATATCGACATTGGTATTTGCTTGATTTTATTATTATCTAACGATAGGATTTCGAGATTCGGAAAATTGAGAATTTCCTGCGGGAATTCTGTCAGGGATTTTCGGCTTACGTCGAGGCGGAACACGCTGTCAGGGTTAGCAATCTTTGTTTCTTCGAGCGAACGATATGTTTTATTCCGTGGGTTGATAGGTCTCAGCGGTAGCTTTTTGCGGGTTGAATCGATTGTCGGCTGCTGCGCCAATGCGCTGGCACTGATACAGAGAATGCCAATGAGGGCTATCAGGAGTTTCATGTTTTTCTTTCTAAAGTAAATAGGATAATTGCAAGGTGCGACAATTAGAGATGTATAGGTACAAAGAGAGTACGACTCACTGCAAATATATTGGTTTTTTCAGCGATAAAAAAGCCCTGCAAAATTTCTTTTGCAGGGCTTTGTTTTTCGTCCTCTTGAGAGAGGTGTATCTTATTTGATCACATGTACTTGTACAGTTTTTACGCTGTAGTCATATTCCATGCGAACAGTATACGTACCTGATGGCAAGTTGTTGACATCAAATTCTGTGTTATAGACACCGACG
>JBPOHH010000695.1:0-2898 GCA_052035765.1 Bacteroidota bacterium | reverse complement strand
ACCCGTGAATTTGCCGTATTTTTGCCGGTATGAATACTACTACTCCGCTTAGCATTTCCGAACTCACGAATGATATCCGCCTTCTGCTCGAAGAAGGTATCGGCAGCGTGAGCGTCGTCGGTGAAATTTCCAATTATGTCAATCATTCATCCGGACATCGGTATTTTACGCTTAAGGATGACAAAGCGCAGATTTCAGGCGTTCTCTGGCGCGGTAAACCGCTCGGATTTCAGCCGCGGAATGGGATGAAAGTGGTCGCAGCCGGCAAAATCGCCGTCTTTCCGCCACAAGGGAAATACCAATTAGACTGTTTTACCCTCACACCGCTTGGAATTGGAGAATTACAACGACAATTCGAAGAACTCAAGCAAAAGCTGAATGCGCTCGGATGGTTCGACTCGGCGCGCAAGCAATCACTCCCCCGCCTGCCGATGAAAATCGGTGTCATTACCTCCAAAACCGGTGCGGCGATTCAGGCTATATGTTCGACGCTTGCCCGGAGATTCCCCCTCGGTGAAGTGATTCTGCGTCCTGCCCTTGTGCAGGGCGAGGGCGCGGCCGAGGATATCGCCGAGGCAATCCGTGAGATGAATCGCAAGCGCGCGTGTGATGTGTTAATAGTCGGACGCGGCGGAGGTTCAATCGAGGATTTATGGGCATTTAATACCGAAATCGTGGCAACGGCTATCTACGAATCCCGCTTGCCGATTATCTCGGCGGTGGGTCATGAAATTGACTTCACGATCGCTGATTTTGTCGCCGATGCGCGCGCTGCTACGCCGACTGCAGCAGCTGAGATGGTGACTCCCGTGCCGTCAGCGCAATTTTCAGAGTATTTTTCGATGACGGAGATACGCTTGCAACGCGTTATCAAACAAGAACTTCAAACTCTCCGCCGCAAGGTCAACAATGCCGGCGACAGTTCGGCCTTCCGTCGGGTCGGCGAACGTCTTCGCACCTATACACAGCAATGCGACACGTCAGAAATCCGCATGGCGCAGGCGATGCGCCGGGCGATTGTGCAGTCACGAGCGCGGCTTGACGCACTCGAACTCCATGCAAAATCTGCTCATCCGTTTGCGCCGCTCAAGCGTGGATTTGCGCTGCTGAAGCAAGGCGAACATATTCTCCGTGCCGATGAATCACTCAAAAATATCCGGGAAATTGAGATTGTTCGTGCTGAGGAGACAGCGACAGCGACGATTCAGAATGTGCGAAATAAATAATGAGTTATAAAGAAATGAGCTCTACCAACGGAAACACACTTCAACTCCCAAGCCCCGAGCAAGTGCAGATGCTCCGGAAAGTCATCGAACGCTTCATTGAGCCAAGTGAAGAAGAATGGGAGGCATTTGCCAAGCCGCTTCGTTTGCGGCATATTCCTAAGAATGGATTTTTTCTCAAAGAGGGCGAAGTGTGCTCGCATGTGGGATTTATTTTGCGTGGGCTTGTGCGTTATTATCATGTCAAGGACGGCAACGAATACTGCGGGAATTTCTCCTTTGAAAATAGCTTCGTGACTGAATATGACTCCTTTCTCAACCGCACACCGTCGCGCTATACATTTTCCGCGCTTGAGCCGACCGATGTACTCGTTTTTCATTACGACGACACGCAGAAAGCATATCTTAAATATAAGACGTGGGAACGTTTCGGCCGGCTCATCGCCGAGCGTATCTTCGTCGAGGTGCAGCGCCGGAAAAATTCACTCGTTTTTGACTCACCCGAACAGCAATATCTCTCCTTAATTGCCGAACGCCCGAAAGTCATCGAACGTGTTCCACAGCACATGATTGCCACGTACCTCGGCATTAGTTCCGTGCATTTGAGTCGGATTCGGCGCAAGCTTTCGGGGAAGTAAGCTTTCTTTCTATGCAATCAACTCTAGAAATTGGCATTATTCCTGAGACTTCGACAAGCTCAGTCTGACTAACAGGTTACAGTCACCCTGAGCTTGTCGAAGGGTTCAATTACGTACCTATTTTTTCGTACGTTGACAACAATGGCGAATACTCCTCCACCAAGCCGCTCGCCAAGAAGCGAGGAGCTCGGATCTAAATTATTTAATAACATTTGTTATCGTTCTCACCATCCACCCTGCCGTATTTTTGCGCTGCAATTTCAATTTCTTTCCTCTTTACGTATCATTTTTAGGAGTGCTTATGGCTCGGTTGTCTAGCCACTTTTTCGGTGTATTATTCATCGTTTTATCCGCTCTTTCCCTCCACGCGCAGCAGCCCAAGGGCGCAATTGAAGGTACAATTCTCGACCGCGACACCAAGCAGCCCATCTACAAGGCAAAGGTCACCGTTCTCAAAATCAAACGCACCGCCACGAGCGATTCGCTTGGTCGATTCCGCATCGACGGGCTCGAGTCAGGCACGTATTCGATTGGCGTAATGGCGCTTGAATATCGTAATATCGTCAAAACCGATATCCGCGTCGGTCCGGCACAGAGCGCGAAAATCACCCTTGAATTACAGCAATGGGAAACCAAATCCGGCGATGTAGTTGTATCGGCCAACAAAGACAAATTCTTTGAAAATAGCGAAGATACACGCGTTAGTTCGAATATGCTCTCGCAGGAAGAAGTGCGCCGCGCGCCGGGCGCCGTCGAGGACGTGAGTCGCATGGTGCAGGGTTTGCCGGGAGTGGTCACCGCCTCCGACGCCCGCAATGACATCATCGCCCGCGGTGGGAGTCCGTCGGAAAATTTCATTATGATCGACGGTATCGAAGTGCCGAATATTAATCATTATGCCACGCAGGGCGCGTCCGGCGGACCGATTGGTATGATCAATGTGGATTTTCTTCAGGATGTGAATTTCAGTGCCGGCGGATTCGGTGTGAAATACGGTGACCGCCTCTCGTCGATTATGGATATCACCTATCGTGAGG
>JBPOHH010000533.1:0-23238 GCA_052035765.1 Bacteroidota bacterium | reverse complement strand
GTGCTGGCGATCAGTCATAGATTTGGAATAATGTTCGTTTACAGAGTAGGTGCTACAGCTCTTGCGGAAAGTTGCAAAGATAGAGGAAAAAAACAGTGGAGACAGATTATTGAATGCAACAATCTTTTAGGTGCAATGGCAAAGCAATTAAAAACAAAGAAGAAGCAGTGAATGTAGTGCGTACGTCGGACTTTCAATCTGTGATTAAATATTTGGAATAGATGGGGATATTTTGTGGGGAGATGGTCGTGGATAATTCTCTGCATGGGCAAGAAGACCAATGATTTATATGGCTTTGCTTATGTCGTTCTCTGGCGGTAATTGCCACTGCGTTCGATCCTGATTTTTATAATTGCATGATTTTTTGGATGGTAGGGGTGGTGGGGACAGAAAGGGCAGAAGGGACAGAAGCGACACTAACGACTCTAACGACTCTAATGACACTAATGACTAAATCGACTCTAATCGATTATTATTCTACGACTTACGACTTACAGACTTACAGACTTACGACTCAAAGACTCACTTATACCACGCATTTGCCTGACGGTAGCTGTCGCCGGATACATTGAGGATTTTGAACATGCCTTTGGTGCGGTCTTCGTAGCGCATGCGATTGGCTTTGCCGTCGCCGACGAACATTTCGTACATGAGTTCATCGTAGTTTTTATTGCTGGTGACGAAGACTCTTCCGCCGCGGTCGTGGGCATTGAGGACGACTTCTTTGAAGAGGCGGGACGAGAGGTGGAATCCTGAATTCATATCATCGATGATCCATACTTGTCCGGGCGCGAGGATAGTATTTTGCTTGAGGCGGTAGTGTTCGGCCGTTTGAAAATTGGGATGAAGCCCGCGCTTCATGAATTCCTTGCTGATGCTGATGGCGACGTGACTCTTACCGATGCCGGCCTCGCCGAACATATAGAGACCGGCGCCGACGCTTTCGTCCTGAAGCGCGATCAGCTGCTTAGCGTACATCAGCAGTTCTTCTTGAGATGCATTTTTAGGATTGTAATTTTCGAGACGGGAGCAGATATTTTCGAGGGGAAGCGATGGATTTTGCTCAAAGAATCGCATATCGAGAATGAAATATTCTCGTTCCTGTGCGGGAAGTCTTTCGAGATTAAAATGCACACTAGTGCCGAGCTCGGACCATTGCAAGTCTGGGTAATGCTTGTGTAATTTTGAAATAACTGCTTTGCTGACAAGCTCTTGACTGGCAATTAGTGTATTTCGTTCGGTCATGTATTCGTTCGCAAAGTAGAAGAAATTCAATCAAATATATACCGTGCTCCCTGAACTGCCCAGCCGGCAAAACCGTCAATCGGGTTATTCTCGGCACCGTCGGGATAGTGAACGAGAAACATCTTCTGCTTGATATGCTCGGGGAGTGTTTTGAGCTCGGGCAGGCAGGCATGGACCGGATTCGGATTGATTTGCGTATCATGAAACATCCATTCCGAGCGGTCTGCATATTGGTCGATAAGCTCTCGGTCAAATTTCGTATCACCGGAGATAAACACACGTCCGTCGATAAAGAGTCCGTAGGTAATAAACGCTTCATCCGGCGATGGTGCCTGCTCGGGGATATGATTCGTGCGGAAGAGTTCGATATGAATTCCCCCGAAATTTACCTCCCATACTTCCCGTGGCTCCCGCATTTTGATGGTCGGGCGCACCACATCAAAGAAATCGGAGAAACCGAGACGTTTTCCCTCGCCATTGACTTCATTCCATTCCATTCCACCGCGGAGACTCATTTCCCAGAGAACTTTTTCGTAGATTTTATTAATGATCATATTGAGCTTGGGCTTGCCCAAAAACTTCATTCCCACGTATCGATTCATCAGCGCCAGATACTCGACACCGCCGATATGATCGCAATGGCTGTGTGTAGGAAGGAACACCTCGATATCCGGCACATCGAGACCGGCGGTTGCTTCAAGTGCGACGGGTCCGGTCGTGCCAAAATCGACGAGAATATGCTTATCGCCTTTAATAATAAGGAAATTAGTCTGATAGTGTTTTTTAGCAAATGCCGAGCCCGTACCAATAAAAAACACTTCTAATTCCCCATCATTTGTAAGCGAAAGCTTGCCATCTATCGGTAATATCTTCATGCAACCATCCTACAATGTTTCATAAATAAAGTAAAGGAGCCACGCTCAATAATTATGCCGTAATTTTTATTGCTGAATTTCCTGCAGCACTGTTTCCCACCGCTTTGCTTCCGGATGCTTGAGCTCCGTATAGAGCGCAATGCACCGTTTGACGAGAGTAATTGCCTCGGCTTTCTTCTCGAGGGCAACGAACGCATTGGTTTTCGCCTCATCCATACTCAGCATACCGAGGTCGCCGCATATCTCGGCTTCGGTCTGCTTTGCGCCGATTTCCTGTGCGATGGCGAGACCTTTTTCGAGAGAAATCCGCGCCTCGGGCAGCTTGCCGAGGAGCCGTTGAGTAGCACCTAAATTATCGAGCGATGCACATTCTCCGGCTTGATTGCCGATCTGCTGAAAGATATCGAGTCCTTGAGTGAAATAACCGAGCGCAGCAAGATAATTTTTTGAAAAATAATATGCTAACCCGATACTAAAAAGCGAACTTGCCTCACCGGATCGTACGCCGATATTTTTATAAATATCCAAGCTTTGGTTCAGATACTCAAGACCTTCATCCCATTTATTCGTCTCGGCAAGTATTTCTCCGATATTGCGGTAGGAATATGCTTCCTGCGCGCGGTTGCCGAGCGTATGGCGTATTTCGAGTGCCCTGTGGTGGTACGTGAGTGCTTCCGGAGCTTTGCCCATTTTCTGGAAGATAATTCCGATACTGCCGAGCGTTACGGCCTGCCCCTTGAGGTCGTTTTTTTCTTCGCGGATTTTTAAGCTCCGCATCTGATAGTCAAGTGCTTCGTCGGCCTTGCCGAGAGCGAGCTTGGCGAGCCCGATATTATTGAGCATCGCGCCCTGCGCCTTGGGGTAATTGAACTGTTCGGCAAGCATGAGCGTTTCCCGTGACCGCGACTCGGCGAGCTTGTAATTTCCTTTATTTTCAATCACAAACGCCTCACGTACCATTGCATCGAGCATACGTTCGGTCTTGTGTAATTTACCAAAAAGCACCCGCGCATTGTAGAATTCCTTCTGTGCCTGATCATAGCGGCCGCGTGTCTTGTGGATATTCCCGCGGAGCATCATTGCCTCAGACGATAATCCCTCCCACTGCCCGGTTTCATTCTTGGTTCGGTTTGTTTTTGCCGATGATTGGCTCTTCATCATCCCGAGATAATAATCCACTCCCTGCAGCATTCGCATCGATTCATCTTCGGCAAATCCTTCCCATGCCGATTGCGCGCCGGCAAGGAGCACCGTCGCTGCAAACTCATATTCTCCAAGGATATTGGCATGGGTCGCGAGCCGCGGAGCTATGCTTTGGACATTCACTCCCGCTTCACTTGCCGAGTCCCATTCTTCTTTGAGCACATAAAATATGGCTTCATGGAGTAATTCCCTTTCCTCCTCTTCCAAGCTTTCATACATCGCACGTTGGAGGAGTACATGCACGAACTGATACGCCGTCGACTCGTGAGCATAGTATTTCTGCTTACCCAAGCTCCGGACGACGCGATGTGTATCTTCAATTATTCTAAGCTTTTGCAGAATCTTCAACGTCGGCACTTCGGTAATTTTTGACAGCACAAATGCCGTAAACGTATCGCCCTCCACACTCGCATACCGGAGTAATTCCTTCGCCTCTTCACTCAGCCGACGAATACGCTCCTGCACCACCGCATACGCACTCTTGGGCACACGTACATTCTCATACTGATTCTGGAATTTACCGTTCTTCGCGCTGACGATGCCGTCCTCCTCAAGGGTATGCAAAAACTGCGTAATAAACAGTGCATTGCCGCCGCTGACTTTCGCAAGCCATTCTTCAAATTCATCATTATTGACATAATTATCATACCGACTTCTGAGTAGAGCATCAAGGTCGAGAGCCGTCATGCGGGGGACAGATATCTCGGAGAACATTGAATATCGCCCAAGTTCATTGCGTATATGGAGGATAGGATGTCCTGCCCCATCACGCGAACTATGCGCATCATCCGGACGATAGGCCACGATAAACGTAATCGGCTTGCCAAGAAGCTGCCGTGCGGCTGCAAACAACAAATTCGACGACGAGGTATCCGCCCAATGAAAGTCATCCATTATCAGTACCAGCGGCGATACTTCCGAGAATTTCGCAAGAAAATTAATGTACTGCTGAAAGAGCTGCTCCTGACTGCCGATTGTCGCAAGCGGTGCGGCTGCGGCGGGACGCTCTTTTTCGAACTGTTTGTGGAGATACAGCTGATCATAGCTTTTGGTGACGATTTCAGCCGCTGCGCCGACGACCGGACCGAGCACCGGCACAAGCGATATCCAATTGGGAGCCGTATCAATGATAAATTTCCCAAAATCAAATTTCATCTTTCTGTCTTTTTTTTCCTGCTCCGGCTCACGCGTCGTCACCAGCACCAGCTGCTCCATCAGATCAATCCACGGCTTGAGCGCCTCGATTTCTCCAATATCTTGATTGGCAAGGGGAGTAGAACATTCCGCTATCGCAATTACAGGCACGCTGACAATGTTCTTACCTCTAAAATAATCACCACATGTATCCTGCACCGCCTTGAGAAGCGTGCTCTTGCCAATGCCTGCCTCTCCGGTGAGAAACAGTACATTCTGCAGAGCTCCGCGAGTACAGGCAACTTCAATATTTTCTAATATTTCGGTGATTTGTTCAGAACGACCTATCATGATGTGCGTACAGATGTTGGATATTCACTTCTAACTTTATTCAAATTTAGCTGTTTTTGGGTTATAATGAAAGTATCTACGCCGTTTCTGTCTCAATTTTCAGCATTCTCCTCTGTTCAGGCAATGATTTTGCTTAGTTTTGCAGCCGTAAATCAACTTCCGGCAAGCACGCTTTGCGATGCCTGCTTCTTATTCAAGTGGGATTCCCGTGGACTATTCCGAACACTCCGTTCCCCTCTCTTCTCAAGAGCTTGAGCAGCTTCGTTCTGAGTTTCGACTGAGCACTATTCTGTCGTTTCTCATCCTGCCGATTCTCCTCGGTGCGGCGGGATTTTTCTTTTATATGGGCAGTGATTTCTGGCCGTTTCGAGTATTTTCGCCGATATTCGCTTTGCTGGCAATTGCGATTGTCGGTACGAATTACTACAAGCAAAACAAAGACTTACAAAAAAGCACCAAAACAATTATCACCGGAATAATCGACGACAAAATAGAAAAGCACTCCACCTCCAGCAGTTCGAGCGGTGTGGGCAGCCCTACCTCGAGCACTCATTCCTACTATTTTGTGCTCAGCGGGCATGAGATTGCCGTTAGCCCGGTGCAATACAGCAAGTTCCACCAAAACGACGCTATTATCATCGAACGCCTCCCCTTCACCCAAAAAATTCTCTCGATACGCCTCAATGAGAGCGCTCCGGGAACTGATACTGCTCGATTTACTTCTCTTACCCCCGATGATTCAGTACCCATAATGACGACACGCACGAGTGTGCAGTCCACCTTCTCCGACTCCTCCTATCCCATGAGCGAGAGCGAAGAGCGGCTTCTTAAGCGCGCCAAACGCCGGTTTATCATCCGCTCATTTCGTTGGGTATCGGTGCCGCTGTGGTGTTATCTGGCATTCCGAATTTTTATCATGGATGGGACCATCTGGCAGGAAATTCAGCATTCGCGATTTACACTCACGCAATTCATCGTAATTTTGCCGATGATTGTGCAAGCGCTGCGGCTGCAAAAACGACTCTTACCCTATACTCTCGACCTCACATCCGGCATGAAAACTATTCGCCGAACGGTGATTACGGACAAACGTCATGGGGTAAACAATGGATCGAAATTCTGGTGTATCTCCTTTAATAATCAGGAATACGACATTCCTCAGGCGTTCTATGAAGCAGTCAAAATCGGCGAGGAAGTTCAATTCCATTTTGCCGAACATTCCAACGTAAAATTCTCTATCAACAGCACAAATAACAGTAGCGTTTCGGTTGATTTTTAACTCGTTTCATCCAATTCTATTTATTCTCTCCATCTCCCCTTTCGCATGAATGTTAAACGCATACTCTTGCTCCTTTTACTCCTCATCACTCTGCTCTGCGGCTATGCGGTGTATGAATTATTCCGCCCTTTACCGGTGACGGCTCAAATTGACGTGCAGATTCCGACCCGCACGACAATTGCGAAAGCGACCTCTCTCCTTGCCGAGAAAAAAGTCATTTCCGCGCCGTTTATTTTTAAATGGACTGCCAAAATCTATTCTTTCTTTGGGAATAAACGCCTCTATGCGGGCTATTACCGTTTCTCCGGACAGCAATCGCACTGGCAATTAATGCGGTCCATTTTCTCGGGTAAGCAGTCTTTTACGGTGAATGTCGTGTATCCGGAGGGAATTTCGCTCACGAAATTTGCGCAGATTTCCGCTAAACATATTGGCATTGATTCGAGTGAATTCATGCAGATCGCAACCGATGATTCATTGATGAAAGCACGTGGAATTAAAGGGAATTCAATCGAGGGCTATCTCATGCCCGATACGTATAATTTCTTCTGGAAGCAGCCCGTGCGGGACGTCATCGACCGCTTGCTTGATGAACAGGACAAACTCTGGGAACAAAAATTCGCGGCCATTGCCAAAGATTCTAAAAAAACGCGTCGCGAGATCCTCACCCTTGCCTCGATTGTCGAAGCAGAGACCCCGACGGCGAGCGAACGGAAGCGCGTCGCCGGTGTGTATGTGAATCGATTGGAGAAAAGCATGAAGCTTGAGGCCGACCCAACGGTGCAGTATGCGATTGGCGAACAGCGGCATTTATTCTACCGCGATCTTGATGTGGATAGTCCGTATAATACCTATCGATACGAAGGACTTCCGCCCGGACCGATTAACTCGCCCGGACTTGCGAGCATTGCCGCCGCTGCCGAACCCGAAGATCACGACTATATCTATTTTGTAGCCATCGGCGACGGGAGCAATGAGCATAAATTCTCAAAAAATTTCGCGCAGCACGAAAAAGCAGTGGCCTTGTATCGGCTGAAGAGGAAGAAGTAGGGCAGAGTGTCCATACCACGCAAAATGTGCTAATCTTTACGAGTTAATAGCACAAGATGCAGAGGAAGAATATCAGGCAAATAACGTTGACCAAAAGAGCACAGGTTATACGTAAATCAACCATCGGGTGGCAGCCGGATTGGTGAAGAATGAAATAATAGAGTTGTTATATTCAGATGTACCGATAGCGATAATCTACGAGCGAGTATTACAAAAAGCGAAGCGGAATAGGATTATCTCAAAACCGAATCGCTCGTTTGTCAGAAAAGTCAGGCATTAACAAAAATTCCACCGGCGTCAGAGGCGCAATTGGTCGCAAACGTCATATCACTACATTTGCTTTGAATAGAGTAAAATCCGAATCGTGAGAAAAAGTAAGATTTTTTATCGATTATTTGTTAATTTGCTTGAAATAGTGATGTTACAAATAATCATCGTGAGGTATCATGAGAAAAATTCTACTTGTTTTTGCCCTGATGTTAGCTATGAATGCAGCAACTCTCCATGCACAAACATCCATTCTTTCATCCGGTGGGAATGCTTCGGGGAGCGGCGGCAGTGCCACATTTTCTATCGGACAAATTGACTATACCAATAGTTCAGGAACGGACGGATCGGCAAGTGCCGGCGTTCAGCAACCCTATGAATTTTTCACCCTCGGAATCGAAGAAGACAATGGTATTTGTCTCTCTCTCTTGATATACCCGAATCCTACCCAATCTACTATTCATCTCCAAATCGACAATCAATTGACTACAAAGCTCGCCTATCAGGTGTTTGATATGGCCGGTAATGAGCTTTTCGGCCAGAAAATCGAGAGCGTCCTCACGCCTATCAGCATGGAAACATTAACCGTTGGGGCATATATTCTCAAAGTGTCGACGCCTACATCAGTATTAAAAACATTCACAATTATCAAGAATAACTAATTATGAAAACAGTACTTACTCTCGTTGTAGCAGTGATGATGACGTCCTCGATGCTTGCTCAGGCGCCGAATAAAATGAGTTATCAAGCTGTCATCCGCAATTCTTCGAATGCGCTGGTGGCAAATAAAGTAGTGGGAATCAAAATCAGTATTTTGCAAACATCAAGTACGGGTACAGCAGTATTCGTAGAAACGCACACTCCCCAAACCAATGCCAATGGTCTTGCGACACTGGAAATCGGCGGCGGCAGCGTCGTCAGCGGTTCATTTACGGGTATTGACTGGTCAAAAGGTCCGTATTTTATTACAACCGAAACAGATCCGACGGGTGGCACCAATTATACCATCAGTGGTGTGAGTCAGATTCTGAGCGTGCCCTATGCCTTACAATCGGCGACGGCCAATGCGCTCTCGAGTTCAGCCACAGGCGTAGTACGCGCGCTGAATGGAAAGGGCGGAAATCTGTTTTTGAAAGGAGCCGGCGGAACGACCATAAATAATAGCGGTGATACGATAAGTATATCATCCTCGGGAGGTTCCGGCGGCACAGGAATTCAAGGTGTGCAAAGTACGGATGGGATAGTACGGATTTCAAATCCGAACGGTCCGATAGCGACGCTTAATATCAATGACGGTTCAATTCCTGCTGAAAAACTCGCGGCAGGTGTAATCCCGACATCGGCAGGCGGAGATTTGAGTGGCACCTATCCGAATCCGTTAGTCGTTAAATTGCAAGGACGTCCGATTACCAATACTCTGCCGACTTCAGGACAATCGCTGGCGTGGAACGGTACTGCCTGGGCGCCGAGTACAGTGTCGTCAGGGTGGTCATTGACGGGGAATACGGGAGTAAATCCACTTGTAAATTTTCTGGGCACGAAGGACAGTATGCCATTGATTATTAATACTTTTAATTCCGAGCGTATGAGAATTTCTACTACTGGAAATGTAGGAATTGGTACAATTAGCCCTGTTGCCCGTCTTGAAATAAAGGAGATTGAAGAGGGGTCGGCAATACCCTCGGTAAGAATATATCAACATAATTGTGGACCACTTTGCGCTCAGATTCCCGGCTCCGCCCTACAATTAGTGAATAGTAATATTTCTGATGTAAATAATGGGTCACGAATTTCATTCGCCGATTCTATCAATGTGTTCAAAAATGATGAGGGAGCAGCATCGATCCATCTGATTAACAGAGTTTCAGCGAAAGGATATGGAGGATTGGCTTTTTCAACACGTAATTTTCAGGGCTTTGGCGAACGTATGCGTATTGATTCGTCAGGGCGTGTAGGGATAGGTACATCTACCCCGGGCAAAACATTAGATGTTAATGGAATCACTCGAATTTCCGACCATCTGATTTTTAACAACATCAATGGTGTGATAAACTGGGGTACGGCTGATTTATATTTCAGGACTAATAGCACTGTTGGAAACGAACAAAACTATAGTGATAAGATGATTATCAAGAATAATGGTAATGTAGGTATTGGAACGACTGCACCTGCAACGAAGCTCCATGTATCTACTTCCACGACAGGATATGTTTCTACTTTTGAAGGTGCAACCGGCGCCGACCAAGCAACGATTAATTTGAAGTATGGCGGAAAAAATGGCTACATATCCCATGGTGGCTGGAACTTGGGAGTGGATATTCTGGGTTTTGGAGGACAAAATCATGCGTATCCGGATCTAATGATCAATACCAACACCGGTAATGTTGGAGTTGGAACAAATGCCCCAAATTCTAGACTTCATGTGAACGGCTCAACGATTCTATCCAATACCCAAGATGCTTCTCAAGGGAATACAGGAGTAGGGCAGGCTCCATATTCAAATGCAAAATTAGCTGTAAAAAGTAATCAACAGTTCGGAGTGTATATCGATGCACCAACTACACCAAGTGGTTATGCACTATATGTCGTTGGCAGTGCAGGGGTAACCGGCACTTTATCCAAAGGCGGCGGCTCGTTTAAAATAGACCATCCGCTCGATCCTGCTAATAAATATCTTTATCATAGCTTCGTAGAAAGCCCTGATATGATGAATATTTACAATGGGAATATCACTACCGACGATCAAGGAATTGCTACCGTAACACTACCCGACTATTTCGAGGCATTGAACAAAGATTTTCGGTATCAGCTAACAGTTATAGGTACTTTCGCTCAAGCGATTATCCTCCAAAAAGTGAAAGGGAATTCGTTTGTAATAAAAACTGATAAGCCAAATGTTGAAGTTAGCTGGCAGGTTACCGGGATTCGTCAGGATGCATTTGCTAATAAAAATAGAATCCCGAATTCAGTAGATAAAGCTGAAAAAGAACGTGGATTGTACCTTCATCCGGATGCCTTTGGGCTGCCGGAATCGGCAAATGTGAAAAATGTTCAACTTGAAGCTCCCGTAAAATAGAAATTCTTACAATTGAAATTTTGGTGCAGTATCTACTAAAGCCCTGACAGAATAATCCTCCGTCAGGGCTTTTTGCTGAGTGGACAATCCTCCTGCTTTTACACTGTTCAGACAAGTTTCCGCATATAACGACGGCAGCCAAAGCGACCTAACCCAAAATTAATTCGCGATCATCTCCCCTACCTTCGGGCTAAAAACGTTATTTTTGCAGAAGTAATCGAACCGCAAACATACATTCTCAAATCTCAATCCTACAATCATGACTCCAGACTCCTACCCTGTAACCCGCGCATTGATAAGTGTTTCCGACAAAACGGGCATTGTTGAATTTGCCCACAAGCTCCATGCTTTCGGCATCAAAATTCTCTCCACCGGCGGCACGGCTTCCCTTCTGCGTGACAATGGAATTCCCGTGCAAAGCGTAAGCGACTATACCGGTTTCCCGGAAATAATGGACGGACGCGTGAAAACGCTCCAACCCAAAATCCACGGCGGACTCCTCGGCGTGCTCGATAACCCAAGCCACCAA
Organism: Bacteroidota bacterium; assembly: GCA_052035765.1. Taxonomy (GTDB): domain Bacteria; phylum Bacteroidota; class Ignavibacteria; order Kapaibacteriales; family UBA961; genus JADJXV01. The sequence goes on along the minus strand of JBPOHH010000533.1, from coordinate 12,229 downwards.
CAGCAGATGAGCGAGCACGGCATCGAGTCCATCGACCTGCTTATTGTGAATCTCTATCCCTTTGAAAAAACACTGGCGAATCCCAATTCTACCCATGAAGATATCGTTGAGAATATCGATATCGGCGGTCCGGCAATGGTCCGCGCATCGGCGAAAAATTACAAATGGACCGCCGTTGTGGTGAATCCCGAACGCTATGATGGTATAATCGAATCACTTACCGCAAGCAAAACTATCCCGGACTCTCTACGCCGCGAGCTCGCCGGTGAGGCATTCGCGCATACAGGATATTACGACTCGCTGATTGCAGGGTATTTCCGGACGCAGACGGGTGAACAATTCCCACACGAACTCTCCATCCCGGCCCGCAAAGAGCAGTCGCTCCGCTATGGTGAGAATCCTCATCAGCAGGCGGTATTGTATGGGAATTTCACGTCGATTTTCCGGCAAGTCCATGGTAAAGAACTCTCCTACAACAACATCGTCGATATCGATGCAGCCGCGAAATTATCGCTCGAATTCACCGAACCGACGGTCGTGATTATCAAGCATACCAATCCCTGCGGTGTGGGCTCAGGCGCGACACTCAGCGAAGCATACGCCAAGGCATTTGCGACTGATACCGTTTCGCCGTTTGGTGGAATTATCGCCGTGAATCGCATAATTGACCTTGAATTCGCGCAAACAGTACACAGCTTATTCGCAGAAGTGCTTATCGCACCAAGCTTTACCGACGAAGCACTGGAATTACTCCGTAAAAAACGTGACCGACGTCTCATGACGGCAGACTACGCAGCCCTACGCAGCGCAATGCAGCTTCAGGTAAAATCCGTCGCCGGCGGACTCCTCCTGCAAACTGATGACACCGAATTACTCGATGAATCAGCCCTCAAGACCGTGACCAAACGCGAGCCGACCGAGGACGAACGCGCCGCTCTGATGTTCGCCTGGCGCGTAGCAAAACACGTCAAATCCAACGCCATCATCTACGCAGCCAAAGACCGCACGCTCGCCATCGGCGCCGGGCAAATGTCCCGCGTGGACTCAGCCCGCATTGCCGTCAAAAAAGCGCATGACGCAGGTATTGACTTAGCCGGAAGCGCAGTGGCAAGTGACGCGTTTTTCCCGTTCGCTGATGGTCTTTTACAAGCAGTAGAAGCAGGCGCGACAGCCGTTATTCAGCCGGGCGGCTCGGTGCGTGACGCGGAAGTTATTGCCGCAGCCGATGAAAATTCTATTGCTATGATGATGACCGGGATGCGGCATTTTAGGCATTAGGCGATTAGTGGATTAGTCGTAAGTCGTAAGTCGTAAGTCGGTAAGTCGTAAGTCGGTAAGTCGTAAGTCGTAAGTTGCTAAGTCGTAAGTCGGTAAGTCGTAAGTCGTAAGTCGGTAAGTCGTAAGTCGTAAGTCGTAAGTCGTAAGTTGCTAAGTCGTAAGTCGGTAAGTCGTAAGTTGTAAGTTAGGAAGTCGTAAGTCGTAAGAATACAAATATGTTCCGTCACACTGAGCTTGTCGAAGTGTTCAATTAGATGCCAATTTTTTACTGTATGCTTGTACGTCGCACGTCAAGAAATGGCATTATTCCGGCTATTAAATACAAACTATATATTTTACAACCTTAATAGTTAGAGGAAGGATCACATGAATATCAGAACGATGTTGAAGAAGACTGGCATTTTGTCGATGTACCGTCATTTCAGAACAATCTATAATAAAATCAGTGGTAACGAGCAGCGAGAAATTAGGCAACGGAAAGAATTTTACCGCTATTTTATCAGTGCCGGCGATGTTGTGTTTGATATCGGAGCCAATATCGGCAATCGAACACAAATTTTCTCTGAACTCGGTGCAAGAGTTGTGGCCGTCGAGCCGCAATCAAAGTGTGTAACCGTCTTGAAAAAAAACACTTACACAATCCCAATGTTTCTATTGAACAACTGGCATTAGGAGCGGAATCGGGCACAGCCGAGCTATCGGTCAGTGATGAATTGAATATCTTTTCAACAATGTCCGAACGGTGGAAATCGACGCAGGGCTTTGGAAATTACACCGTGTGGAATTCAAAAGAAACGGTGCGGATGGATACTATCGATTCGCTTATCAATAAATATTCTACTCCTCAATTCTGCAAAATCGACGTCGAAGGCTACGAAAAGTATGTGTTAGCAGGTCTCCACCATAAAATACCCTTCATTTCATTCGAATTTACCAGCATCTTCATCGACGATGCCGAGGAATGCGTATCCATTCTTTCTCAATTGGGCAAAACAGAGTACAACGTTTCCTTCAACGAAAGTATGAAATTGGAGCTTGATAAATGGGTTAGCAAGGAAGAATTACTTCGGTTAATACGAAACAATGAAGGTGTGTGGGGTGATATTTATGTGCATACCGTATAGATGCAGCAGTACGTTATTCATTGATATTATTCATCTTCAATCAGCCGGCAACATTGCCATCACTCCTCTGCTTTCGGCGCGAAGGTGAGTAGCGCCAGTAATTTCTCGGCGGCGATTGGCGGGAGGATTTCACCGGAGAGCACTGCCTGCTCCATGACAGGTAATTGCGCAGCAACCGGCGCACATTCATAGAAGAGCTGTCGCAGGCGATTGTCGAGAACATTGTGGAGCCAGTGTTTGTTTTGTTCGGCACGCAGCATGTCTATTATTCCCAATTGCTTACTCTCTGCAAAATACTCGGTGCAGCAATGCCATACCTCATCAATTCCCCGGGATTCGAGCGCGCTTATCGCGAGCACTTTCGGCTGCCAATGCGGCGATTTCGAGCGGAGCAAGCGGAGTGCCGAACTCAACTGCTGCCGTGCAAGCTGCGCCTGCTGAAGCTGTTCGCCGTCGGCCTTGGTCACCACAAAGATATCGCCCATTTCCATGATACCGCGTTTAATTCCCTGCAATTCATCGCCTGCATTTGGCAGCATGAGCGCCATGAAGACATCGACCATCGAGGCGACTTCCGTTTCTGACTGCCCCACGCCGACGGTCTCGATAAGTATTACATCAAATCCCGCCGCCTCACAGAGCAACATCACTTCCCGCGTTGCATGCGCCACGCCGCCAAGCGTACCATGCGATGGCGACGGACGAATAAACGCTTCCGGTCGCTGCGAGAGCTCATGCATGCGCGTTTTGTCGCCCAAAATACTTCCCCCCGACCGTGAACTGCTCGGGTCAATTGCGAGCACAGCCACCCGATGGTGTCCGCTTGTAATTGCCTGCACGCCAAACGCTTCGATAAAGGTACTCTTGCCCACGCCGGGTGCGCCGGTAATACCGATTCGATAGGAATTGCCGGTAAATGGAAGTGCTTTTGCGAGAAGTGCTTGCGCGGCTGTGCGGTCAGCCGGGAGTTCACTCTCGATGAGGGAAATCGCCTTGGCAAGCATCCGCCGGTTGCCGGAGCGGAGACCATGGAAGAGTTCATCTGTAGAATACGTCATCATCATTGCGTCTGATGTGTTGGAGGATAGCAACTGCGATAGAATTTGAATTTCTAGGGACTTGGAAAGGATTTTTCGATGAGTCGCATGAGCCCGCCCGGGTCGTCGCCGCGGGGAACAGGATTATTATAAATTCCGGTAAATGAGAAGCTTAGTATAAATATCAAAATAGTAATCCAACCAAGAATCATCCGCGGAGTGCCGATTTTCCGGGCTCCTGTGCGTATCGGAGGATGCTCAAGCTTCATGAGAAACCGTGTAATGACCACCCAAAACAGCCATCCGTTCCATCCTTTGAAATACCATGCACCATGGGTTTTGATCCATTCAATGGTGTCGATCAGCCGGCTCGTCGGCGCGTAATTCAGCACCATTACTTCTAGATTATAGACCAAGTATTCTATGGCAAAGGCAATTCCAATGATGAGCAGAATCCACCAGAAAACTCTGGAAATAATCTTCTGACGTTTGCCAAACATCGCATAGACCACATGCCCGCCGTCAAGCTGTCCCATCGGGAGCATATTGAGTGCCGTGACAAACATGCCGAACCATCCGACACACAGAAAAGGATAATGGTACATTTCATTCATCGGCGGCAGATATGCGCCTGCCGGTACGAGGAGCGAAGCCATTGCATCATAGAGCATTGTACTGCCAAAATGCAACCCATAGACTGCCGGCTCGCCGCCATGAAGCAGTAATTCCGGATGAATGGTATAGAGAAATTCCTTGGGCGGAAGAGTCAGAAAACCGATGATAAGTATAATAAAACATACCACAAAGCCCGCAAGTGGACCTGCTGCGCCAATATCAAAGAGCGCTTTGCGGCTCATAATCGGTGTGCGTGTCTTGATATACGCGCCAAACGTACCAAACGGCGATAAAATAGGAATCGGCATCGGTAAAAAAAACGGAAGCGAAGCATCGACCTTGTGATAACGTGCAGCGAAATAATGCCCGAATTCATGCGCCGTAAGGAATGCCATCAGTAGTAATGAATACGTGAGGCCGTACTGCCAGTTCAATATTTCCGTGAAATCCTTGCCTGCCCATGTCGTACCCGAAATCGTCGTCGTCATCACCGTCAGTAGAAACAAAAAGAGATGCAACAGGTATGTTTTCAAACGGATAGGAGGAAGTTCAGCAGGAAGACTATCAGGCGGGGTGTAGGTAGAATCCATACAAAAGCAAGGAGAATTAGTTCGGAATTGAGATTGAGATTAGCACAAAAATACGAAGATTTATTGGGTTCGGCGTGGCGTATTCGATGCACAGAAGCCATACAAAGAAAAGCGGAATGCACGGGGTGCGAATATCCTTCGCCGTGTCATTCCGCTTTTGTTGTGAATCGTTATCTGCTTATCCTGCAGGGATGATATCGACGCGCACCATATTGTCGGGGCGGATAATTTCCCGGGCATACTCCTGGATATCCTGTGCTGAGTACGCAGAGAAGCGCGAAAGGGCTGTATTTACTCTATGGGGATCATTCCAGAACAGCGTTTGCTGAGTGACGGTATCTGCCACTCCTGTCGCGGTTTGCAGCGGATAAGAGATACCTGTTTTGAGGGAATTCCGTGCTTTGAGAATCTCTGTTTCGCTGATTCCATTCTCAACGACGGCCGTTAATTCCGCCAGGAGAGCAGCGCTGAGTTCATCACACGTAATCTCCGGCGTTGCAGCCGTCGCCGACACCGTAAAAAATGAAGATAACTCCCGTTGATCGGCGAATGCAAAAGCAGAGGAGGCGATTTGGCGTTCATAGACGAGCGATTTGTAGAACCTCGAACTGCGGCCTTCGCCGATAATTCCTGCCAAAATATCGGCACGGACGGCGCCATTATCCATGAACCCGTCGGTATGGAACGACATATACACCGCAGGCAGCGGCACTGCATCCTCGACGACGACAGAGCGTCCGCCAAGGCGCATTTCCGGTGTAACGACATTCCTGCGAATCGGCTTCTCTCCGCGTGGAATATCCCCGAAATACTTCTCGGCGAGTGCGAATGCATTCTCGGGTGTAATATCTCCGGCGATGGTCAGCACCGCATTATTGGGGCGGTAATACATCGAGAAGAAGTCCTGTACATCATCCATGGTCGCATCGGCGATATGCTCGCGGCTGCCGATGATTTCCCAGCTATGGGAGCACTCAGGCGAAAAGGCAATCTCTGCCTGCTTGGTGCGCCATATTGCATAGGGTTGATTATCCACGACTTGCGACATTTCTTCGAGCACGACGCGTTTTTGAGTTTCGAGACCAATTTCCTGCACGCCGAATTGCATCATTCGATCCGACTCCAGCCACATTGCGAGCTCGGTCTGATGCGAGGGCACGGTGATATGATAGACTGTCTGATCATACGCCGTATAAGCATTCGGGCTGCCGCCGGCGCTGGCTGCAATTTTGAAATAATCACCGCGAGCAACATTGGTCGAGCCGTCGAACATCAGGTGTTCGAAGAGATGAGCGAATCCGTTCTTGGTGGGGAGTTCGTCTTTCGAACCCACTTTATAGCCCACCGTCACGCAGACGACGGGCGCTTTGTGATTGGGTGCGACGACGACATGCAGACCATTTGCGAGGTGATGTTCGTGTAATTCTGTAAGAACCGTATTTTCCATAGATATTTGATAGTTGTAGAAGTAAGATAGTTGGGGGAATCCGGTATTCGCCGGCGGCACAAGTCCACTACACGGCGACGGGACAGCTCCGGCTTGACTCCCGGTTGCAAAGAAGTATGAGCATGAAATTCGTGCGAGCACCGGGCAAATTATCCGATGAACATCGCCATTAATCTCATAAATCCCCAAATGACAAGCATGGTAAATCCATAGACAATTCCACTGATAATATAGCCCGTTTTCTTGGGTAATGCAGCTGCCGATGCGATCATAATTCCTATGGCAGCATAGTACCATAGAGTGAATATATTAATACGGGACAGCAGACTAAGCAGTCCTAAATCATCCGGTGAAGCCAGGAAGCCAAGTCCGGGAGCTATGCGCATGGAGTCACCGAAGAATTGCATCAGAGCCGAGATGATATTACCGACAAAATTTATTGCTGCACCATAGCTTACGAGTGCTGTCATGTGCATAAATCCGAGTGGCTCGGCGGTAAAGATGCGATGGGAAACCCACAGTAATAGCGTCAGCACAAAGATGAAAGCAGTGGCAGTCGGGATGCCTAACCCTATTGAACGTGTAGGGTTAAAATCCAATTGTTTTTGAATACCTTCATATTGTTCTGCAATTTTCTCTCGCGGGAAATTCGGATTTTGTGTCATTTTATCGATCATTTTAGCCTGCATCGCATACGATTCTTTTCGGATGCCGGGGCTTGCCGAATAGAAATAACTCATTGCAGTCATACTGATGATTTCGAGTAATATTGCCAAGAGGACAACTTTCAGCGGTGACCGTACAGCCCTTCGCCCAATCTCCCATGGGGAGGAAAAGATATCGATAAAACCGCTATACCATGATGTCTGCTCATCCGGTAGATTCTCATTTGATTCCGGCTCGAAGGAAGTAGTCATTTCGTCCATTGTTTGATTCTCCACAAGAGTTCATAAAAGAAGCTGAATTAACTGTTTCAAAAATACGGAGATTCAGGCAATGCTGCAACGGTGGATGTAATTAAGAATACAGGCAGGCGGATATTATGGAGGAATGGGGCTATTTGCAGCAGTATGGTCTATCCACGCAAAAACGCCCTTGTTTCCTGCACAAACAAGGGCGTTATATGAGAACAAGTGTCCTGTTCCTTTCCGGCTGTTTCCATCGGCATTGTCAGGCGCAGACGCCGCCTATTTCACTGCCATTGGGAATCGGTATCACTTGCTGACGTTTTCAGAATTTTGCGAATATTTTTCAGCATACTTCTCAATCATGTCGGTATTTCTTTGCGTACGCTGCAATTCAAAATTACGTCAATTCCCTACCGTGAACTATGACATTTATCATTGTTTTTGACGGGTCAATACCGTGTGTGGTACGCACTACAGAATGACCATTACGGGACTATGACTATGCGTACAAACAAAAAGCGCCTTTGGTACTTGTATGTACCAAAGGCGCTTGTCAGTATAACCTCGACCGATTCGATTACTTGATAACGGTCAGGGTTGAGTGTTGCGAGAGGCCGTTTACGGTGAGTCGTACGAAGTATGTACCGGTTGCCACATCGGTTGTATTCCATGTGACGCTGTGGTCACCGGATGCAAGATGCTGTTCGGACACACTCCATACCGGCATTCCGACGGCATTGGTGATCACGACAGACATCGAGGCATTATCGTCAGCTGTAAACTGAATCGTTGCAGATTGGAGCGTAGGATTCGGATAGAGTGTCATCGGTGTTGCGCCGGTCAGCGGCTCATTGACAGCCGACGATTCTTCTGTGGTGAAGCTCCATACTTCCGACCATGCGCCTGTGCCACCGGCATTAACGGCAGCGACTCTCCAGTAATAGACGGTTTTGTATTTGAGATTGCTGACGGTAAATACTGTAGTGGTCGTCGTAGTATCATTAGCAACGAGCGTACTGAAATCCATCATTTCCGATACCTGAATGTGATACCGTTCGGTAGCACCGCCGAGCGACGGAGCGTTCCATTTTAATTGGGTGCTGAGTTTCTGATTTGTCGCACGGTCTGCCGGACTAAAGAGAGCAGGATTCGCAGGTACAGCCGGTACGAGAGTAAATTTCCAAACGTCTGACCATGAACTTTCACCAACTGAATTCGAGGCACGTACACGCCAGTAATAAGTAGTATTTGGCTCTAATCCGCCGGCATTAAAGGACGTACCGGTGAGACTGCTCTTGTCGAGAATGGTGGTATTGAATGTCATATCTTTCGATACCTGCAAGTGATACGCCGTTGCATTGGCAGACGACTCCCAGATAAAGTCCACCACTGCCGGCTGATTGACTTTGTTGTTTTCCGGTACCTGAAGTGTCGGTATAGCTGCCGCTGCCGCACCGGTGCTGAATTGCCATACATCCGACCATTTGCCCGAACCATTATCACTACTTTCTGCCATTACTCGCCAGAAGTAGGATTGATTCGTCGCGAGATCTGCGAGTGAATACTTCAATCCTGTCAGACCCGTCGGCTCAGCAACGATGGTGCTAAACGACTTGTCCGTCGCTACTTGCACATGATAGGTCATTGCGCCCGACACTGCTTTCCACTCAAGCTGTGTGGTCTTGGGCTGATTGCCGGAATTATTGGCCGGCATAAGGAGTGCTGCCTTGGCCAGACCGGTACGGAAGCTCCGCACGGGTGACCATGCTATCGCAATATTCGTATTGCTGACCGGGCGAATACGCCAGTAGTAGGTCGTATTATACTGTAATCCTTCATAGAGACCAACTTGAGTGGATACACCGGTGAGTTTCGTGAGCGTCGGGAGCGTCGATGTAAATCCAATATTCGTCGATAGCTGGAGTTCGTACTCCACTTTATTGCCCCGATCCGCCCACTGCACGGTCACCGGTACAGCTACTGCACTCGCATTATCAAGCGGTAATTCACCAACCGTTGCATCGACGATAGTGGAGAATGACCGGATAAGAGACCAGCCGCTCGTGCCCGCTGTCGGACTACCCGCCTGTACACGCCAGTAATAGATTGTATTACCACTGAGACCGGTCACCTGCGAAGTCAGAGCATTGGTGGTGACATCAACAGTAATATTTTTCAAAAAGCTCATATCGCTTGAGACCTGCACACGATATTGCACATTGCCCTGCACGGCATTCCAGGAGAGTGTCGGAGACTTGCTCATGTCCTGAATACCATCATACGGCAAGGACAGTACCGGCGAAGCTATAATCGTCGTAAAGGTACGTACATTCGACCAGTTGCTCGGCTCACCGTCCGGAGCAAACAGCTTGACACGCCAGTAATAGACAGTGTTGTTCTCAAGGCGTGACGACTGATAGCTGGCCTGCTGCACATTCGGCACATCTTCAATAATTTGTGTAAAGTTCGCATCTGTCGCAATTTGCAACTGATAACGCCCGATACCCGGAATTGCCTGCCATGCCATCGTCGTCGGCAGCGGAATCGAAATTTCATTGTCGCTTGGTAAGACTAAATTAGTCGGTGTAAGCACCGTACGGAAGGTCCACGGCGCAGACCAAGCACTCGTGCCACTCACATTGGAAGCTCTGACACGCCAGTAATAGGTCGTAAAATTAGGTAACGTCGGTAATACTGCGAAGCTAGCGGGGCTTGTATTATCAATTAAATTGGTCGTAAAGGTGTTATCTGTCGATACTTGCACCTGATACATCGACGCTCCCGGGGATGCATTCCACTGCACTGAAGTATTCGTCGTCGTGACACCAACTGCACCATTGGATGGAATAGTATGCACCGGTACTGTCGGTGGTGGTGCTACCGTCGTAAAGCTATAGACCGATGACCATGCACTCGTCATTGCGTCTTTGTTGGCGTTAACACGCCAGTAGTAGGTGGTGGAGTATGCCAATCCTGTGATATCTTGAGATGTTCCCACGACAATCTGATTGAAAATTGTACCGGCAAATGTCGGTGATGTCGATACCTGAAGACGATAGTTCTGCGCGCAGGCAGCAGCTTGCCACGCAAGGGAAGGAGCAAGCGAAACATTGGTAGCGAAATCGGTAGGGTTCGAAAGAGAAGGCGGATTGATGGTCGCTCCCGGCAGGAATATCTGAATATCATCAATTCCAATACCTTCATACTCGACAAATCCATCGGACATCATCACAAAACGCAGACGCACATTGCTGCTGCCTGCCGCGCCGGTAAGAATATGCTCGGCATACTCCCAGCCGCCATTGTAGTAGTAATATCCACACCACACATCATACGTATTTCCGGAGTTACCGTCATACCACGGCTGATACCAACCGCTGCCTCCGGAGTTCGAACTCCCAAGCTGCGTCCATGCACCACCATCTATCGATATCTCTACCCAGTGGAAGTCGTAATTATCCTCGGTAAAATAAACATGGCTGAATCCTAAATACGGATCACTGGCAAAACATGACATATCAAACACCGGCGACTCTAAGTATGATGTTTCATTGGAATTATATGTGCCATACAAATTAGTCACCCATGCGTTCGAACCGCTTGTAGGATAGTAAATATCACCCGCAGACGGATAGCCGAGCTGCCAGGAAGAATTCGTGCCGTTGGCATTCCAGCCACCGTCACCATTCTCGAAGTCTTCGTAATAGGATGGAAAGACATTGGTCTGAGCCTGCGCAGACCCGGGATTGAATACTGCTATGCTTAGTGCAATGAAAGCAGTAAAGAGGAACATAATTCGGTTCATAAAACCTCCAGAAAATTGGTAGAATAATAAAAAAACGGCTTGTTGACTCGGCTGTTTGGTGTGGTAATTTTTAGGGTGCCACTGAGGCAAAGACTAAGGCAATGCAGTAAACCTTACCACTGCTTACAAAAAAATATTTTTATTAACAATCAGGTCACTTGATAAAAGTTACCCGTCAATGGAATCCTCACGATGATACCCTATTGATGCCTTTCACAACACCAACAGTAGTATCAGGCAGAACGCACAGTCAATAAGACAATTTATCAAACCGTGTGTAAAATATAAAAAATACACACACTATTATTTCATAATATGAGCTGTTAAACAGAGAAGTATTTATAGGATTTCTGCTCTACATACGGGTTCACCGTTGGAATAGAATGCAGACAATTCTATGAGGAACAGTAGCTTTTTATTCGTCGCCCAATCGCAGAAAACAGCAATAAGCACCAATGAAAAACATGAAACCATTAGCTGAAGATAGTATCCGGCAGGAGTAGTTCTCATCCTGTGTTACTGCAAAATCAGTATTTTTCTCTCATTTAGAACTCTAAAAAACATGACTAATCAAGAAAAAATATACTCCGAATCACACATTTTGACATCAGATTTTCACCAACATTCTTATTTTTAAAATTATTAGAGTATAATTGTCACTACATCAAAAGCGCCTCATACTACACACATTTATTGTGTTCGGCACACTAATCATCAATCAACTATCATCCGACCCAACCTACAAACCCAACTCTACCCGTTGATACTACTATAATTCGCCATGATGAAGAGCAGATACCTGCTGCCTGAACACACCACCCATCTCCCAACTTTTTATCATATATAATTGTTACGTCAGCTTGCACAGGCGCAGCACCATGCTTAAAATACCGGAATTGAAGCGTACAATCCGAGTACAGGGAAAAATTCAGCGCTCCCATTTCGATGAATCGTCTTAATTTGCACGTAAAAAACAATCCTTTCCCGTATGCAGACCCCTGATACTCCGTTCGAACCGCTCCTGCGCCGCCTCGATTCTGCCGCTTTTATCCGCTCGCTTTCTGAGCGCTTGTCGCTGGCCGGCTCCCGCGTCGCCGTCAAAACACTGTCCGGTTCACTCCGCGCTCTGACCGTTGCCGCCCTCTGGCGCGCGCACCAAAAGCGCGTCTTCGTCCTCGCAGACTCCAAAGAAGAAGCCCTCGAATGGCTCTATGATCTCAATTCCCTGGTCGGTGAACAATTTACGGCGCTTTTTGCCGAACCCGACAAGAAGCTCCATTACTCCTCCGAACAGCTCGATGAGAAGATTATCGCCGTTATCGATTCTCTCGCGATGGTGGAGAATAACGCCTCCTGCATCGCGGTAGGTTCGCCCGAATGCCTCACCTTCACCGTGCCCCGTCCGAACGATGTGACGACGAATCG
>JBPOHH010000666.1:0-1598 GCA_052035765.1 Bacteroidota bacterium | reverse complement strand
TTATAATAATCAATCACTTACCCGCATTCACCAAAGCGAGATGGACGACACGGTCAATAATTCTGCAAGCAGAATGATGAATAGCGCGGTGTTTGGGCAAATCATCATTCTTATCGTCTATCTGCCGATTTTCACATTGCAGGGAATTGAAGGGAAGATGTTCAAGCCAATGGCGCAAACCGTTGCTTTTGCTCTTCTTGGCGCATTCCTGCTCTCGCTGACGTATATCCCGATGATGAGTTCGCTTTTTCTTCGGAAGTCGATTTCATCCACGAAGAATATTTCCGACCGGATGATGGATTTTTTCGTGAAAAGTCATGTGCATTTTCTCGCCAAAATGGTGAAATTTCCCATCCTCGTACTTGGTGGCGCGCTGATGCTGATTGCCGCCGCCGTGCTTGTGTTTACGAAGATGGGTGGGGAATTTATCCCTGAATTACCCGAAGGTGACTTCGCTGTCGAAACGCGCGTGCTCACCGGCAGTAGTATTCCCACGACGGTCGATGCCTGTCTCAAGGCAGCGCATATTCTGCAAAAGAAATTCCCGGAAGTCGAAAAAGTCATCGGCAAAGTCGGCAGCGGTGAAATTCCCACCGATCCTATGCCAATGGAAGCAGCCGACTTGATGATTATTCTCAAAGATAAAAGCACGTGGACATCAGCAAATACCTGGGAAGAACTTTCCGCGAAAATGAGCGAAGCCCTGCGCGATGTGCCGGGCGTGACGTTTAGTTTTCAGTATCCGGTGGCGATGCGATTCAATGAACTCATGACCGGCGCCAAACAAGATGTGGTCTGTAAAATTTTCGGTGAAAATCTCGACTCGCTGTCCAAATATTCCAAACTTCTCGGTGAAGTAGCTGGCAATGTCGATGGAGCGGAAAATATCTATGTCGAACCAATCGATGGACTCCCGCAGCTCATAATTACCTATAAACGCAATGTTATAGCCCAATACGGCATGAACATCGCCGATATCAACCGCGTCGTCAATACGGCATTTGCCGGACAAAGTACCGGTCAGGTCTTCGAGGATGAAAAACGTTTTGACCTGCTTGTGCGCCTCGCCGGTGAACGCCGCCAAAGTGTAGAAGATGTGCAGAATTTACTGGTACCAACGCCGCATGGCGAACAGATTCCACTCTCGCATGTAGCCGAAGTAGCGATCCAAGAAAGTGTGAATCAAATCCAACGCGATGATGCCAAACGGCGGATAATTGTGGGATTTAATGTTCATGGAAGAGATGTTCAAAGTATCGTTAAAGACTTGCAGGATAAGATAGATAAACGCATCAAGCTGCCTGCGGGATATTACATCACCTTCGGCGGCGCGTTTGAAAATTTAGTAGCCGCACAGCAGCGATTGTCCCTCGCTGTTCCGCTTGCACTGCTCCTGATTTTTCTCTTTCTCTATTTTGCTTTCGGTTCGCTCAAACAGGGTTTGCTGATTTATTCGGCGATACCGCTTTCTGCCGTCGGCGGCGTGTTTTTTCTGGCGCTTCGTGGCATGCCGTTCAGTATCAGTGCCGGCGTGGGATTTATCGCACTCTTTGGTGTATCTGTCTTGAATGGCATCGTGTTAGTTGCGGAGTTTAATC
>JBPOHH010000212.1:0-2177 GCA_052035765.1 Bacteroidota bacterium | reverse complement strand
CGCTCACCGGCGAAGGTGCGAAAGCGCAGGCGCTGGTCTATTTTCCGACGGTGGGTAAGAAGCATTTGATGTTGCAGTATGCGAAGTTGCAACCGGTGTAATTTCAGTGAGTAACAACATTTTTTATTTTCAATTCTACTACATCTTTCAGGAGAATGTATGCAACGTTTTTTCACGGTGATAGTACTTTTTGCTATTTCACTTTCGTTTTCTGCTTTTGGACAGGATAATACTGATAGTCAACGTATACCACGGCGGGAAAATTCACGTTTGGGTGGAGCGCCGGGGACATTGGAATTTAATTTAAGTGGTCATAATGCTCCTGTTTACGATGTAGAATGGAGCCCAGATGGTTCTAAAATTGCTACTTCGAGTTCGGATGGATCTGTAATTATTTGGTCAGTTTCGAAATCAATATCTTTGCTCACTTTAAGAGGACATATTCAAAATTCTTTTACAAATATTGTCAAATGGAGTCCGGATGGATTAAAACTCGCTACGTCGGGTAGCAATAGTTCTGTAATAATCTGGTCAACTCTAAGTGGCGAGAAGTTATTAATTTTAAAGGGACATCGCGATATGATAAACAGCATCGAATGGAGTCCCGACGGCAAAAGAATAGCAACTGCTAGTGATGATCATTCAGCAATAATTTGGTCGGCTGATGATGGTTCTTTGATTGTACGAAATGATCTGATCCTTGGACGTGTTAAAATTCAATGGAGCCCGGATGGTACTAAAGTCGGAATAACTAATGATTCAAAAACCGCAACAATATGGGATGCAATTGATGGTACTATGCTTTTAGAATTAGTCGGACATACCAAAAGTGTACGTAATGTAAAATGGAATAATGATGGTACAAAGTTGCTTACTTTAAGCGACGACAGTACTGCAATAATCTGGTCAGCTTTTGATGGGAGTAAGCTATCGGTTTTAGAGACAAAAAGTAACGGTTATCAACCTTCAGCCTGGAGCCTGGATGGTACTCAAATTGCCACTTCTGGTTTAGATGGAACTGTTATGATTTGGTCATCAAAGTATGGTAAGATTGAACATATTTTGAAACAACACTCTAAGTTGATCTCCAGTCTTGCATTCAGACCGAATGGAACCCAATTGGTGACTTCTAGCTTAGATTTGACTACTGTTGTTTGGTCGGTATCAACTGGTTCACCATACGTATCGTTAGTTGGACAAACAGATGAGTTTATTGATATTGCATGGAGTCCGGATGGGACAAAAATATCTACTGCAAGTTACGATCATAACACTTATATTTGGGAAGCAGTTAACGGCAAGTGTATTGACACTTTAAAACAGTTGAAATGGGGTCGAAATAATTATTTAGAATGGAGTCCAAAAGACTCTTTTCTTGCTACGGCTGACGCAGGTGGATCAATAACAATCTGGTCATCAATAACAGGGAAGAACTTGTTATATCTTGGAGGTGTTAGAGGAAATAGTAACACCATTCCTTGGAGCCCGGATGGATTACATATTTTAACAGAAGGAGCTGATAACTCGATAGTGCTTTGGTCATTAGACAATGGTAAAATCATCAGATCATTACTTGGTCACACAGGACCAATCAAAGATATGAAATGGAGTCCGGACGGAACAAAAATAGCGAGTATCAGTGAAGATAAATCTGCAATTATATGGGCTGTAAGCACTGGCAAACCCTTCATTACATTCGTCGATTCAACCCTTCATTCCATTGCTATTGAATGGAGCCCAGATGGTACAAAAGTAGCTATTATGAATATATATAGTGTCGTTGATATTTGGGCGATTGAATCAGGCAAACATTTACAAAGGCTTATTGCTCATAACACTTATCAAAATGATATGAAATGGAGTCCGGATGGTAATAAAATTATTACTTGTGGAGACGACAATACAGCTATAATTTGGTCTGTGGATTCAGGATCAAAGCTTCATACATTTACACATACTGATGATGTATTATCTGTTCGATGGAGTCCGGATGGGAGTAAAATCTTAACTACAAGTGAAGACTACACTTCTGTGATTTGGTCTGTAAATAATGGTAACAAACTTTTTACATTTAACGATAAAAACAAAATACCATATACTATAGAATGGAGTCCGGATGGTATAGGTGTCGTTGGCGGCATTGAAGCCGTAGTTGCCCTTGCCAGCCAGCACTGCGT
>JBPOHH010000391.1:0-13483 GCA_052035765.1 Bacteroidota bacterium | reverse complement strand
GAACGCAACAAGCAACCATCTTTTCCGGATGCAATGATAGTTGTGGAATTGATAAACCGAACAGAACTCATGAGCGGAATAGTATCTGACGCCCATGCGCTCCACGATTTGCCGCCGTCTGAGGTGGAGGCAATTACGCCCATAAATTCACTTTGCACCCATGTACCTACAGCGCAGCCATGCAGCGAGTCAACAAAATCAATTTCATTCCACATCACAATTGGTGATGCTATTGTTTGTACAGTACCCCAATTCCACGTTATGCCGCCATCACTAGTGTAGGCAATACCGGATGTGCCGCTTGCTGCCCAGCCATGAAGAGCATCATAAAAATGGATAGCTGAGAACCTCACCGCCGAATCCTTGACAGGGGATTTTACAGTAATGTATTGCCAGGATTTGCCTCCATTTACCGTCGAGCCAATACGAGGAAAATCTCCGACGATAAAGGCATGAAGCGAGTCGAAAGGAGCTATGCCCGAGATGCTAAGAGGTGGGCTTTGGGAAGTAGGATGAGACAGAGTCCATTTCGGCTTCTGTGCCGTAGATATGTTTAGTACAACAAATAACAGGATCAATGGAAGTAGTGTTTTTACCATAAACTTATAGTGTGATTGATTTATTACGTCAAGGAGTCCGCGAATAACGAGCGAACTCCTTGAAGCATGAAATTCGGTAGTTATTGCGGCGTACAAGTATTGACAGTGTTTCTCACTTGAGCGGAAATGCGGGCTGCAAGAAGGGGATTCTGCATAAAGCACTCCTATAAATATGAATGGAAAAATACCGCACATACATTGTACGGGAATTGGCTTCTTCACTTGTGTAAAACCGGAGCGTAGATGTAGTAAAAACAGAGGTTTGGAATACATCTATTGCAATATTAGATAAAACTATTCTACTGACCAAGACAATTTACTAAAATCATGAAAGATTCTTAGAAACAAGGTACTTCACCGCGTATAGGATTCTAAAAATACTCATTTCCTTTTGCTGCGAGAGAAGGAGCAAAAAATAAAACTTCTACAACACAAAGCCCGACTGCATCATCGCAGCCGGGCTTATGTTTTTGGGAGGGTGTAATAGATATTGCAAAATCGTTTTCTCCGGCTGAAGCTGGAGTCTAGTCAGGAAGAGTTTTATTTCATCGGAATGAAATTGCAACCTTGGAATTGTTTCCCATCGTCTTCGTTGAATAGCGTCAAGCTTTAGCTGATGGAGTGGGAGGTGATATTTTTTAAGCCGGGTTTTAGCCAAATAAACCAGTTATACGATTATGAGGCATGATGTTCAAATCTTACTGCTACCAAAGTCAATTATTCCATTACTCACTGCTCTTCCATCCATGCACAATCAATAATAGTACCCGTATCATCATAAAAAAATATCAAGAGACAATATCCTGATGCCGTTAGTCCTGCAACATATAGTACATCATTTTTCGTGATGCTGAATCCTGATATGTCTTCTATTTTCCCTGATCTCGAATTAATTCTAGAGAGAATAACCGAGTCGCTTTTACAATCTAATAGTGCTAATGATGTTCTGCCGCTTTGAGAATCAAATGTAATTGACTTGCCCAAAGTTGCAAGTAACACATCTCGCTTTACATACAAGTCTTTGTGATGACAGATTAAATCACTTACCATACCTTGTCGTGTGACTTGCAATTTCGCTGTATAATCCAATCTACCTGCCGCCAAATCTTCCTCATTCATTCGCCACTTTTCGACATCTAATAAATGTCTGAATATTGGGAATCCTCTCATCAGTATCTGCCATGGTTGATAAAAATAGCCGATAAGGAACACCAGAAAGAGTATTGGTGTCAGCCAATGAATTACGGAAAGAATATTCTTTTTTCTCATGGTACTAATCATGGTAGAAATAGGGTGTGGCTGACGTACTATCCCAAAAACCGAGGGCATCGCTCGGAAGCGATACTCTCGGGACTACATAGCCAGCGCAGCCAGCGCTTCATCAGCAAGAAAGAACGAACCCACAATAAGCACCTCTTCTTTGCTTGCCCGTGCAGCTTGGACGGCTGAGCGCACATCTGCAAATTCACTGACGGGCAGTCCGAAGTGGTGTGCTTTTGGGGCGATGTCGGCGGCAGGCATGGCGCGTTCGTAGTCTATCGTTGCGGCATAGAGATGTTTGGTAATCGGCGCGAGGATGCCGAGCATTTCGTGGATGTCTTTGTCTGCCATTGCTCCGAAGACGATGTGCCAGCGAACCGGACCATATCCGCTGAGCGAAAGAGTCGAGAGTAATTGTCGCAGGCAGGCGGGATTGTGCCCGACATCGATAATAAGCGGTGGATGGGACTCCAGAAGTTGGATTCTGCCACGAATTCCTGAGAATTTCGCGACATGCTCGAATCCATTCCGCAGGGCGTGCTCGGTAATCGGGAACGACGGCGAAAGAATCTTCAGGGTTTCGATAGCGGCAAGCATATTCTGCAGCTGATGTTTACCGGCGAGGGAGGACGTGAGGCGTTCGTAGGTTTTTTCGGGGGAAGAGATTTGCACATCCATCGAGAAATCGGCATGCATTTCGAGAATTTTTGCTGAATAGTTGTCTTGTACAAATGTTATCGGCGAATGAACACTCTCGGCTTTGGTGCTGAAAATACTGCGGAGCTCTTGTCGGGGTTCGGAGATGACAATCGGCGTGTCTTTTTTGATAATGCCTGCCTTTTCTCCGGCAATAGTCTTAAGGGTCATTCCCAAGAATTGGGTATGGTCAAAGTCGATGGAGGTAATGACGCTTACGAGCGGCGAGAGGACGTTGGTACTATCTAAGCGTCCGCCAAGTCCGGTCTCGATGATTGCGATATCGACCTGCTGTTCGGCAAAGTAGGCAAATGCCATTGCTGTCGTAATTTCAAAGAATGTCGTGTGTTGTTTTTCTGCCTCGGCGAGGAGCGGCTGTGCGAGGCGGATCACTGCTTCGTTGTCGATTTCACGTCCGTTGATACGGATACGTTCGTTGAAGCGGTGGATGTGTGGCGAGGTGTAGAGTCCGACTTTGTAGCCGCCGGCAGCGAGCGCGGCTGCGATGAACGAACAGGTCGAACCCTTGCCATTGGTGCCGGCGACATGCACCGACGGGAAAAGCCGATGAGGATTCCCGAGAATATCCAAGAGCATTTCCGTGCGCTCGAGTCCGGGCTTGATACCGAAGCGGTGAAGGGAGAATAATTTTTCAAGGATTTGTGCCAAATTTTCTTTATTTTCGCTTGCCATAGGTCTTGCTTTGAATAGGACTTACGTAAGTCTTTTAATTTATAAAAACATTCAACGTATTCACAACACTTTAACTACAAAAATACATGGATTATTTTGAAATACACGAGCTGGCAAAGGCAATTGTCAATGAAATGGAAAAGCGTACAGCAGGCGAACATGCCCCGAAATGGAAAGGTGGCACACTGCGATTCATTCCCGCGGATAAAGATGCCAAAGAACATGAAATTCCCATCGATAAATTCCTCAGTAAGATTATCATGGTACGTGATAATCTCCGCGTTTTAGAGCAGCAAATCAATTCCGACAAAAATCTCTCCGATGGCGAGAAAATTAAGTATCAGAATTATATCACCCGTTCGTACGGCTCACTGACGTCATTCAACTTCCTCTTTTGGTTTGACGAAGATAAGTTTAAGGGCGCCGGGGGCGCATAGTGACTTGCTTCGTGCTGTAAACGTATGAAGAAATTGGTAAGTAATTGAACACTTCGACAGGCTCAGTGTGACGGTAACTCGTTTAGAGTGAAACGGTAAACCGGTCGTCATGCTGAGCTTGTCGAAGCATCAAACAAATGCCAATTTCTACTTTGACAGCTTTGTAACACGTGCTCCCCTCAATCACTAATCCGCACGACAATTTTACCGAACTGTTCGGATGCTGCCATGCGGTAGAATGCGTCCTGCGCATTGGCGAACGCGTGCACCGAGTCGATGACCGGCCGTAGGGTGTGCTTTGTCACGAAGGCGAGCATGTCGGTAAAGTCGTCGGTATTTCCCATCGTTGAGCCGATAATTTTGAGCTGTTTCCAGAATATCCGGTGGAGATTGAGGTCAGGAACGGCGCCGACGGTGGCGCCATAGACGGCGATTGTACCGCCGGGCTTGGTGAGGTTGGTGAGCTTGTTGAAGTTGGGTCCGCCTGCGCTGTCGATAATCACATCGAATCCACCGGTAGCCATCTGTAAGTCTGATTCCCAAGTAGCAGTTGTGTAAATCGTACCGCCATTGCCGCCAAGGAGTCCGAATTTGAGGAGCTTATCATCGCTTCCGGTGGTAGCATAGACGCGGGCGCCGAGAGCGCGGGCGATATCGAACGCTGCAAGAGCGACTCCGCCGCCGATACCGGTAATGAGCACGACGTGTCCGGACTGAACATTTGCCTGACGCACCACGGCTCGATAGGCGGTAAGATATGCAAGGGGGAAGGCGCCGGCTTCGTCAAAGGAAAGATGCGGGGGCTTGAGAAAGATATTCTCTGCTGGCACAGCGCAGTATTCGGCGAGTGTACCGCTCGTGGGCATGCCGAGGATGGAGTATTGCTTGCTTTGTGCGGCCGGATTATCACCCCAATGGAGAGATGGATGGATGACGACTTCTTTACCGAGCCATTCTTTGCTGACGTTTTTGCCGACTTCTGCGACAATTCCTGCGCCGTCCGAACCGAGCACGGCGGGATATTCGATTTTCGCATACTTGCCCTTGCAGATCCATACATCCCGGCGATTGAGAGCGGCAGATTTCATGCCAACGAGCACGTCGTTGTCGCCGAGAGCGGGTATTGGGAGAGATTCTATGTGTATATCGGGCGATTCTTTCTGTAAAACGAGAGCTTTCATCATATATCGTTATTTTTGTTGTTGTTGGTTATTGAAATTGCTTGCTATCATGTTTTGACGCCTCCTCTAACCGGCGCGCGGCTCTCACAAATTTACCGAAAACTCCTCTAATACGCTCATGATTCTTGCCTGGTATATTGTACGGTTTCACATCGGTCCGTTTCTCTTCGGAACGCTGACGGTGATGTTTTTATTCCTGATGCAATTCCTGATGAACAACCTCGACAAGCTGCTTGGCAAGGGGCTTGAGACGGCGGTGATTGTGCAGGTAATTGCCCTTTCGCTTGCGTGGATGGTGGTGCTTGCGGTGCCGATGGGAGTGCTCTTCTCGACGTTAATGGCATTTGGCGGGATGTCGGCGGCGCATGAAATTACGATTATCAAGGCGAGCGGCGGGAGTCTTGTGCGGATGATGCTGCCGGTTATTCTGTTCGGTTTTTTAGCATTTTACGGGATGTACCGCTTTAATGACGATGTGCTGCCGGACTCGAATCATCAGTTCAAGATTCTGATGCAGGATATTCAGAAGAAAAAACCGACATTTGCCGTGGAGGCAGGGCAATTCTCCATGCAACTCGATGGCTACACGATACTTTCACGTTCAATTGACTCTACGACAGGCGCATTAAAAGGTGTGACGATTTATGACAATCTCCGTCAGAATCAAAGTAATGTCGTGTCGGCCGATACGGGAGAGATTAAGTTTAATGCGGACTTTACGAAACTGATTGTGGTATTGAATAATGGTGAAATTCATCAGTTTTTCCGCAATAATTCCAAGGAGTTCCGCAAAATATCTTTTACCAAACATCAATTAACGATAGACGCCCATGATTTTGCGTTTTCGCGGTCGGATGAGAAGGTATTTTCGCGGGGTGACCGTGAAATGCGGATACAGGACATGCAGGCAGTGGTCAACGTAGCCGATAGTAACAGGCGAGTGCTCGACAGTCTGCTCACCAAAGCAATTACAACGCATTTATTGCCTGCGACGCAGGACACTATACGCACGGATTCGGCAATGCCTGCCAAGCTCTCGCGCAGCGAGGCACTGGAAAGGGTGGTCAACCGTATCTCCATATTCCGTTCGTCGATAGAGTCGCAAAGCTATCAGCTCAGTGATTATGATGCACAGATTCGGAAATACTCGGTGGAAATTGACAAAAAGTACTCTATTCCGTTTGCGTGCTTTGTTTTTGTTTTTATCGGCTGTCCTTTGGGAATTATGTCGAAACGTGGTAATTTTGGAATAGGGGCAGCGATTTCCCTTGGTGTCTATGTAATTTACTGGGCGTCGCTTATTGGTGGAGAAAAGCTCGCCGACCGCAATATAATCTCGCCCGCCTTGGGTATGTGGATGGGTAATATTCTTCTTGGCTGTATAGGACTCGTCCTCACCTACCGGATGACGAATGAAAGTTTCTTCGGGAATTTCCCGGCAATGACGAAGCTTTTTTCTTCCAAAAAATTACCGCCCCCTGCTATTACAGATACAACGAGTGTCGATAGGTAGAAATTATACTATAGGTTTGCTTACAATTTACAGAGAGGAACACAATGAAAACGTCAAGTATTCTCGTCGCCATCGTGATGCTGTGTGCATCGATGTCAGCTAGAGCGGAAAAGGAAATGCCCACCGTAGGATTTATGGACAGCACCGGTGCACGGTATGCACATGACTGGAATTTGATGATCGCCGATATTACGATGATTGACGGATTCTCACCGGCTGTGTCAAAGCGGAATTGCACCTACCCAAATATTGCCGCCTACGAGGCATCTCGGGTCAGCTTTGGCAAGGCATACCGCAGTTTAGCAGGACAAATCAAAGACTTAAAAGAATTCCCGTCTCCTAAAGCAGGCGCCATTCTCGATGCACGGGTCTGTGCTATCCAAGCATACAGAGTAGTAGTCAATAAGCTTCTCTACCGCTCCAACCTCGCCGATAGTATGTACAAAGCGCAGCTTCATGAAGTAGAAATGAGCGGCACTCCCAAAGATGTTATCAAACACTCAATCGAATTCGGCGAAGCGTGCGGCAAGCATGTCATCGCATGGATGAAGGATGACGGCCATATCAAAAATCAGGGCCGTTCACGGTATAATTTTGTCAAAGGTGAAGAGTTTTGGGAGCCCACACCGCCCGACTTCCCGGATCCACTGGATCCATACTTTGGCACCATGCGGACACTTGCACTTGAATCGGCTAATCAGTTCAAGCCACGCCCACCACTACCATTCAGCAAGGAAAAAGGTTCACCGTTTTATGATCAGAACATGCAGGTCTATGTGATTTCCAAAAGCTTGACCAAAGAACAGGAGCTCATCGGGCGCTATTGGGATGACAGCCCGATTAAGTCGTTCCATCAGGGGCATTTTATGTTTAATACCAAGCAAATTTCCCCCGGCGGACATTGGATTAATATTACCAGTATCGCTCTGAAGATGAAAAACAAAACCATGATGGAGAGTATTTCGGCGTATGTACTCGTCAGTGTGAGTATGTTCGACGGGTTTATTACTTGTTGGAATGAAAAATACAGAAGTAACACAATACGACCAATTACCTACATAAACCGTTACATAGATTCGACTTGGAAGCCTCTCTTTGCTACGCCTCCTTTCCCTGAGCATACAAGCGGTCACAGCACGATATCTGCATGTGCAGGACAAATGCTGACCTATCTTCTCGGTGAAGATTTTGCCTTCACGGATGACACGGAGGTAAGGTTCGGATTCCCAAAACGCAGTTTCCCTTCTTTCCTCGCCGCATCAATGGAATCTTCTAACAGTCGCATTTATGCCGGCATACACTACTTCACCGGCTGCAATGAGGGCAACCGCAACGGGAAAGAAATCAGCACCTATATATTTGAGAAATTGGTACTGAAAGAAGCTGGTAAATAAGCAGCGAAGATATCTTACCACTCACGTTAACCGCTTAATGAATATGGCAATAACGACAAAAGGGCTGTTGGTAAACAGCCCTTTTGCTTTGGTGTAATGGTATGACTCCTTGATTGACCTACCTCCGGCTCCCATCGCGATCTTCTCATCCGATACCATTAGTTCCCCCCACATGGCATCGGATACACTTCACTTACTCTACGTTGCGTACCTGACGCTTGTACGTCAAGCTCACGATTGATATTCCCTTCCCCCGAAATCCTAACCGAGAGCGGCTAGTCACGCTTCGTTGAACGTTCCCCGGGACTGTTTTGCATTCATTCGTCCCGTCCCGTTTCTGCAACGGTAACTTTACGACAGCACCACGTTCACCTACTCTCACAATACGTGCACCGCTTGACATCGGCTCGAGAATCAGTTCAAAAATACTACACTTTCTCCCATTATGAAATAGGATAAACCATGTTTGTTTTGTAAGGTTTTATCTTACACGGCGGGTAGTGATTTATTGGTGCAGTGAGTTAGATAAGACTATTGCTTACGGCATACTGCATTATCTGGGAATTATTTTTCAGGTGTAATTTATCGAGAACACGACTTCGGTAGGTACTTATAGTTTTAACACTTAGGTGTAATTCTACGCCAATTTCGCCGACAGTTTTGCCAAGTGCAATCATAATCAAAATCTGGTACTCTCTATCTGAGAGTACTTCATGGGCCTGCATGTCATCCTGTTGGAATGTATCGGCCAGAACTTGTTTGGTGACAAGCGGGCTGATATATGTCCTACCGGAGAGCACGGTCTGTATCGCTTCCTGAAACTGTTCTAACGTTGCCTGACAGGATTTATAGCCGGATGCCCCTAATTTGAGCACTCTCGTCGCAAATTTATCATCATACCCGGTGCTAATGACTAAGATTGGCAGGTGAGAAAAATCTTTTCTGAGAGATTGTATAATTTCAAGAATGGCACTCCGCGCCCACATCACATCGATAATCACAAGATCAAACTTCTCAACGCGGTCGGTATGAGTTTCTCCCGCCTTGAGCAGTAGTTCCTTGCCCAGCGTGTACGTTGCAACACTCCTGACATGCATGTCAAGCTCGGACATAATGACTAATTTCAAGGCGTGTTGCATGATTGGTCGTCCTTCGATCAACAGTATAGTCGGTATCGAATTCTTGACGTCTGATGTGTGTTGTGATGCCATATACGTTCACCAATGCCGGGCTGAATACACTCTCTATGCAGTCGTAGCTGCTATAAAAGTAACACAGTACGACTCAGAGTTTATACCTACGGTTGTTTGTTTCTTATCGGATAGTTATCTTACAATTAGTATCGCTGATGCGAATTTTCTCTAATAGCTGTTGAGAATGTACCACTTCTCTACAGCGGCAGCATATTCTGCACTGTGTCCTATTCGTACTTGATACGAATCGTCGTTGTCGGGCCGGGAATTCCTGCAAAATTTACCGATCGTGCATGGATTGTGTTGACACCGTCTTTTGCCATCCAATTCACTAAATCATTTTGTAAGGGAATCCATGGACTGTTTTCAATCTGAAATTCATAGTGGTCAAACCACGGCATGTTATTCTGAAACAGCAACGTAAACTCCGGCTTGGCGGCAAATTTATACATATTATCCTTATAATCCTGCATCGTCTGCAACTGATATTCACTGACAATCTGACTCCAGCTCGGGGATAATGCCTGATAATTAAAGACAATCAACGTGCGGTTAATCGGAAAATAAAAATCCTTCGGATCATGGGTAAACACCAGGGGATATGACGAAAGTCCTTGATTCGTCAGAAATTGCTCTTTGGCATCAAGCATGAGTACCATGAGACTGCTAAAGTTGTTCCGGCGGTAGGGAGTGACCAAATACCCGAAATAGTTTTGGAGGAATTTACGATACTCAGCCACAAGCTGCGTTTTGTTGAGATTGTTATTCTTTATGTACGAGTTCGGCATCGTAAACTCTATCTCATTATATTTTCCTTGCTTACGTATTTGATATATTTCATAATAGTTTAGATACTGCCCCTTGTGCTTGGCACTCATGCAGAACTGTGGGTCGATGAATATCCATTTTTGTAAACTGTTCGACCAAACCTCTGTGGCGACATGTCCCATCCCGAGCGGCCCGTAGGCAATGTCGAGTGAGTTAAGATTTACAATTCTTGAAATGTAGCCAAAGGAGAGTAATACATCCGCAAAGACAGCGCCATATTCATTACAGCTGAATTTTGAACCTTGGCGAGCTAACTTAAGTATTTCAAGTGAAGTAGATGACGGCGGGGGTTCGCTGAATCCATCATGCGCCCATTGATTTCGCACCCATTCCATCATCGAAAATATCGCCTGAGGATCTGAATCGATAGGAATATTTACCTGTGACTTGACATAGTCACGGAGCTGAAAAAGTGTACTGTCGCTGATATCAATGCGAAACGGGATGGTATTTTCTTTGGTATCCAAGCGCTCGTTATTGGACTCAAGGATGACGATTTTTTTGGTTTTGGAGGTATCCAAACGTCTCGCTTGCGCCGGTATATACATACAAACTATGAGCAGTAGTAACAACGTAAAAATTTTCATAAGCACGTAAATTTGGGAAGTTCTATCTCCATAACCGGTTCGGAGATTTTTCAGTTGCTATAGTAATTAATAAATAACAGTAGTACGTATCATGTCTTCAAGGCAGCCGTCGTCGGGTGCCAATTTCCCGAATAACAGCCACCATAATACCGAGTTACGGTCTGTGCTGCAGGCTTCCGGAATTTATCGTCAAGGTCATTACTTTTTCATCGGCTCCTGCTGCAACTCCGACGCTTTAATCGTATGCTTCCATAATTCCTTGCCATTGAACGAATAATCCGTAATCACCATCGCGCGTTCAGTGCCGCTCCCCATGAAGCGCAGCACCGAAAAATTCCGTTCATTGACAAGTGTCCCGGGAACACGGGCTGTATTCGGCTCACCGTTGTCGGCATGCGTTCCCGAGGTAAGCGGCGAGGACGTCAGATCATAGAGCGGATACGTGCCCGCCCTGGGCACTTTCGTGAGCTCGGTATGATGCCGGTCGCCGGAAAGAAAAAGTACACCGTCGATTTTCTCCCGTTCAATCGCTGTGAGCAGTTCATTGAGTTCTTCGGGGTAAGTGGCGTAATTCTCATATTTAGCAACAGGATTGAGCACCTGACATCCGATGGCGATAATCTTGAATGTCGCCGTGCTGCTCGCTAAATTGTCGATAAGCCACTCGATTTGCTCCTTGCCGAGAATTCTGCGTTCACCTGTTTTACGCTTGTTGGGTGAACGGAACGTGCGATTATCGAGTAAAAAAAATTGTGCATCTCCGTATTCAAATGTCGTCGTAATGCCCTGCCTGCCATCAACTCCGAACGATGGATTCCCCCAAAAGAGCTTGAATGCTTCGAGAGTGGTCTGTTTGTTCCAGAATCCTCTATCCGAGTCATTGGGTCCGAAATCGTGGTCATCCCATAGGGCATAATTTGCTGTCGAGCCCAGCAGCGGCTGCATCTCCGGCAGATTCCGCGTATGAGTATAGCGGGCGAAAATGCCCGTGCGCGAATTCCAGTCTGCCTCACGGAGATAGGTGTTGTCCCCAAGCCAGAGCATGATGTCCGGCTTCTGCTCGTAAATTTTTGTAAATATCGAATAATCACCGCCATAGCCCTTGCCCGGCCGGTCGAATTCTGGTTCGTTGATATAGACACAGCTTCCGACTGCTACCTGAAAATCCGGTGGATTTTCCCGCCATTTCCATTGCTTTGGTGTGCGAAAAAACGTAGGAAATGACCGCGGCTGACGTCGATTATTGATGACTAATTCATAGAAATACGTATGCCCGGGCTGCACATTATCGGCGATTAATTTGGCGGTAAATGCTGATTTCGCTTCCGTTTCCACAGAATTCGTCATCCATCGCCGCTTGGTATCGGTACTGTCCCAATACTCCACCCTCACCCTTGCGGCATAGAGGGTCTGTGCCCAGATCATCGCTTCCCGCATATCGACATAGCAGACCATCGGACCACTCCGAAGCGGCTGCTCTTCCATCCCGGCCAATAGTCTGCCCGTGACTGTAAAAAAGAGTAAAAAACCCAGTACTGCCTGTTTCATTTGACTACACCCCAATGTACTATTTTACAAATCCACTAATTCTATCGTATCTTCATAGATACCATTCTATTAGAATGATATCTCATGATGCATCGCCTCAAATCCGAAGCCGGGATAGAATCAGCATATACTACAAATGTAGTCAAAACTCCATATCGATTCTACCCCTTGACAAAAACAAAAGCCCTACCTTACTTAAAAAAGTACGGTAGGGCTTTTATTTGATTACTTTGCGTTGACCGACTCTATCCGGCGACTACCTCAATCGTCCGAGTATCGTCTCACCACCGACGACGACATCGCCGATTTTCACCTTGATATCACTGCTCGTCGGTACGATGATATCCATGCGCGAACCGAATTTCATCATCCCTATTTTATCGCCCGAGCGGAGCGTGTCGCCCTCGCGGACTTCGCAGACAATTCTTCGTGCGAGGTAACCGGTAATCTGCTTGAATAAGACTTTTCCGAATTTTGTCTGCACGCCAATTCTCGACTGTTCATTGAGTTCGGACGATTTCGGATGCCATGCTACCAAGTAATCCCCGGGCATGTATTTATAAAACCCCACCTTGCCGGTCACCGGTGAACGGTTCACATGCACATCCAAAGGCGAGAGAAAAATACTAATCTGTACTGCATCCGAATGTAAAAAATTCTCTTCTCTGACCGGTGTGACTTCGACAATTTTTCCGTCCGCCGGCGCAAGAAGCACTGATTCATCACTCAGCGCTTCAGCGGGAATAGTGCGATTCGGGTCGCGAAAAAACCACAATGTAAAGCAGATAATCACACCGCCAAGTATCGAAAGCAACCATGCAAGCCAGCCACGCGCGAAGAGAAATGCAATCCCAATTATTGCCGCACCTACACCAATCATTATAGCAGCGTTATCATATCCATATCTTGTCAGCATTCTTGAATTCCTTCTTTCCCAAATAGAGCGATTTTCGTAATTTGCACGCCAAAATAACAAATTGTCCTGTCCCATCCTTAGTTTGAAAGCAAATTCAATGAAATTTTCTATTTCCCTCTCAGAATTTCAACAGATAATTGCCCGCACAATGCCGGCAATTCCCCCGAAATCGACCCTTCCTGTCCTCGAGCATTTCCAATGCACCGTTTCAGGCGGATCTCTTACATTGATTGCGACAGACCAAGAGCTTACGATTTCGGCATCCGCGCCCGTGACGAATGAAGAAGACGGCACCGTACTCATTCCTGCCCGTAAGCTCAATGATATTATCAAAGCGCTCGGCAGTGAAGGTTCGATTCAGATTGCAACAACCTCCAATTACGCGATTTCCCTCACCACTCCCTTCGGTAAATATGCGATGAATGGTCTCGACGCCGAAGATTTCCCGACGATTCCCGGCTTCCCCGAAAGCGTGAAAATTCATTTTAATCAAGAAGATATACAGCTTATTGCCAATAAAACCGCTTTCGCTGTTTCGACCGATGAATACCGTCCTGCCATGACCGGCGTGCTCTTCCAATTCCGCACAAGCGAAGTGCGCACGGCAGCGACCGACAGCTACCGCCTCTCACGGGTGA
>JBPOHH010000714.1:0-3955 GCA_052035765.1 Bacteroidota bacterium | reverse complement strand
TCGTTTTCGACGTCGGTGGATGTTGCTACCGCTCGCGGGGCACTTGTCTATCCCTATCAATGGAAAGATGATACGGCGGTTGCGTATGCCACGTCGCTTGGCGCCGAACTCGCTCATTCGCACCGCGCAGCATCGACTGGTTATACGCTGTCGCCCGCTTCCCTGCTTGGTATTACTCCGAACACAAAACTCGTCCTGCCCTCGCCGAACGGCTCTACGCTCTCGCTTGCAACCGGAAACACGCCAACAATTTGCGGTAGTATCCGCAATGCTAAAGCAGTCGCTGAGTATGCTATGAGTATCGGCACAACGATAGCCGTCATTCCCGCCGGTGAACGCTGGCCGGATGGCACCTTAAGAGTCGCAATTGAGGATATGATTGGTGCAGGAGCGATCATTGCACACCTGCAAGGCGAGCGCTCGCCGGAAAGTAAAGCAGCGGAAAGAGTGTTTGAGTCGGTGCAGAAGAATATGCTAACTGAACTACAATCATGCAGTTCGGGCAAGGAACTCCTCGCCCGCGGCTGCGGACCTGACATCGAAATTGCCTGCGCTCTGAATGCAAGTGTGAATGTGCCGGTGCTGAGGGATGGGTGCTATAGAGGAGTTATCTGAGGCTAGACATTCCAACGAAAAAAATAAGACTCAAAATTAAACAACTTAATGCAGATAATGTAGTTAAGAGTTAAAGTCTATTTTAGTAAAAGTTAATGTACCACTATTTATAATACATACAAACATGGGACTGACTATTATTCTTGAAGATGAAGATGGAAATGAATGTGGATTAATCGAAGACAACGCGATTATACGTCGAATTTTACCAGATTCATACGATAAAAGTTCGTATTGCTTGAGATTCATAGATTTATATGGTGACACTACGTTCAACAACCTACAGATGACAGAATTTATACTAGAGTTGGAAATGTTAATGACTAAACATACTGAAAAAGAACCCACAGAATTTATTACCAAGTTGATGAAGTTAGCTCGGAAATGTCAAGCCGAAAATCACATGTACTTAAAATTTTATGGGGACTAACAATTCAACTGAATAATTTCTTTACCCCACCGCTCCGAAAATTCCCAACACAAGCGCCACCACTATACACACTACCCCCGTGAGCCACATAATTATCCGCTTTCGCCGCGTATTCCCCACAAATGGCAGCGACAGCCAGAACATACCCCACAGCGCGAGAAGCGTGGCTGCAAAATCCATCGGAACACTCCGCAGAAGTTGATATCCTGCAAGGAAATACCACTCCGGTCGAACGCGCATGTCGGCAAGTACTACGCCCGAAATATCCACCGGTAGCCGGCCCGTATAAGTCCCAAATATCGGTAGAATCGTAGTAGTAATACCAAGCACCACCATCGCAAGCGCTCCTCGCAACAAGAGCTGTGCATCCAGTCGGATTTCTACTCCTAATCTCCGTGCGATATGTAGCATCGAGCGGAGCAAAGCAAGTATTCCAAGCGGCAGGACGAGCACATGCAATGCATGGATTCGCGGTAAAAGTTCAGGACGAATGGCAGTGCCACCCCTCAAAAGTGAAGACGCCGTTTCGCCAAATGGCAGGTACTCTAGCGCGCTGAAGACAATCTGCGCCGACATATACGAGCGGAGATTCCACGCCAGGATATGCCCCGAAAACGCCGATACACAGCTCGCCGTGATGATGCCAAGTGTCAGTAACCAAACGAGTTCGAACGGTGCGCGATACCCTCGTTTCCAAAATAGCATCAGCGCTGAGAGCAGCAGGCAGCCGACAAAACAGTGCACCGAGAGAATATGAATCCCCCGAATCACCGCTCCAAACGGAATCTCCTGCATAAGCGTATGCTCCACACTCGCCGTCGCCGGACTCACCGCAAGAGGAACCCCGGCAGAATTACTCATCACCTGCAATTTCGCGAGATGTTCCGGCGGGAATTCAACCATTGTACCGTTTATTGGCAAGCGGAGAATCTCGCCTCTCGTGCAAAGAGTATCAGTGCCGACAATCACCGTTTCCCGGGCAATTGCCAGCGCAACCTGCTTGCCTTGCTGATAGATAGGTCGAGCGCTCGGCTCATAGTGGAGTGAAAGGAGAATTCCGGTAAGCGCGATTATTCCGAAAAAAACGGCTGCTGCCTGCACAAGATACACCCACAAAACGGGGAGCTTGGCGGCGTGCGTATCGGGAGGAAGCGGCTCATATCCACACCGCTTGCGCCACCAGGAGGCAAGTTGGAGTCGTCGGGTTTTGAGTGTGGAAGCCATGGAATTGTCTGTAAGTAATAAAGTTACGGTTCGCGTTTGTCTACAATTACCGCAATAAAAAACGGCGCAAATTTACTGATAGACGCCGGCAGCTCAGCAGTTTTGCGGGTTGTGATTTTTACTTGAATATTGTGCTTGGCAGCGCGTGACTTCATTTCATCGACCGCTGCCTTGGTCTGCGCATGAATTTTGCCTGTTGACTCGGGGAAAGGTGCGAGTGTAACTCCATTCAAAAGAAGCTCATGCGTAGTTTCATCCGTCAGATTTTCATCGGTAATAATTTCCTCGAATTGGTCACCGGCTTTCTTGGCGTCAAGCGACGAAAGGAAATAATCAGTCGGAGCCGCTTGCCCGGAGGTGGTGCTTGTATGCTGAATCGGAAGGACTAAACTTTGAGAAGAAAGCTTACCGGAAGAGTCTTTGCCATAAGCAGTTATCACGAGTGAATCGCCGGAGACTACTTTCTCTAAGTCGCCTGTTGTAAGCGTAAATTGCTGCGGAAGCGTGCTCGTGCGCTCGGGGGAGGAAACGCCGGCGACGCTGCTCCACCACGAGCGAACATTCTGCCGGGGACGCGCATCGACTGTACATTCGAGAGACGAGGGACGGATGCTGCGCTGTACTTGGTTGAATTCTATAGGTTCCAGTAATTCCAAAGAATTAGACTGAAAATCTACTCTCGCGTGCAGCCCTTTGTACTTTGGAGTAGTTGCCGTATCGGCATGTTCGGCCGATTGTGTGCGGATGCGGTTTGCAGGAATTTGAAACGTTGTAACGAAGTACTTCTTGATATTCTCGGCACGGCGTGCGGCGAGCTCGGCGGTCTCAAGGCGGGAGGATTTATCGGCCCATCCGGTAACACTTAGCGTGCAGCTTTCGCAGGCGCGCAGGCGGAAGCCGAGGAGGTTCAAGCTGTTAATTGCGGCGGAGTCTTTATGGTGCAGGTCGATTTTGGCGTTCGGTTCGAGCGGCTTGGTGAGCAGTCCGGACGGAAGTGCATCGGAATTTTGCGCAAAAAAGACAGCCGGAAATATGGTAACTGTTTCTTTGCCAACGCTTTCCTGCACCACGATATTCGGTACGAGCGTCGAGATCATCATTTCGAGGGGAAGAGAATTCGTCGGTGAATTGCCGAGCTCGATGTGAGACTCATAGAGGTCAATTCCACCGAGACCGCCGGTGCGGTTCGAACCAAACAGCGCAGTCTGACTGTCCAAAAGCGTGAAATCTGTTTCGTCGGCTTCGGTGTTGAGTTCGGACAGCGGCACCGGCGCCTGCCACACACCTGCATTTTTGACCGAGAGGAAGAGTTCGTAGCCGCCTTTTCCGCCCCAGCCATCCGAACTAAAATACAGAGAATCACCGATTAAAAAGGGAGTGATTTCATTACCAGTTGAATTGATTGATTCGCCTAAGTTTAATGGTTGTGACCATTTGCCGTCATTTTGTTTGCGGGTAATCCAGAGGTCAATTCCCCCGCTTCCGCCTTCACGGTTCGAGGAAAATATCAAGGTGAGTCCATCTTTCGAGACGGTCGGATGTGCGCCGAAGGATTCATCGGCTAATTCCTCGACGGGCGCGGGCTGCTTCCAGACGGAACCGACCTGTTCGCTATGAAATATCGACAAATACGGCCGGTCGTCGCCGAGAGTAAAGCAGGAGAGATAAGCCGAACCTGTTGCCGAT
>JBPOHH010000604.1:0-3090 GCA_052035765.1 Bacteroidota bacterium | reverse complement strand
TAGTTTAAGACCTTTTATTCAAACCGTTGGCGGAGCTACAGGATTTGGACCTATTGCTAAAGGAATAGTAGGCTTAAAGATGCCTGTTAAGAATAGAATTTCTATATTTGCTGCTGCTGAAGGAACTTTTATGGGCTATCGTTATCATTCTAATTGGTATAGCTCACAGAAAATTTCATTTTGCTCAGGTCTAGTGATGAATTTTTAAACAAAACAATATTTAATTACGGGAGTCAGCAATGTATAAATTTCTTACCAATTGCTTGGTTTTAGGTACTATAACTTCTCTTATATTTATTGGAGCATGCAAAGAAAAGCTTCCTGTGGATGACGGAGGTGAAATGGTTAATCTTGATGAAACGACTATTCAACTTGAATCTGATTTAGCGGCTTATTGGACTTTTAATGATAATACCGCAAAAGATATCACTGGAAATGGCTTTGACGGAACTTTTATGAGTAACTTTGTTACATCAGCAGAAGGGGTAATATCCGCCGATGGATTAAAGGGATACGGAGTTAACTTTAATGGGGTTGATAACTGGATTGATGTAAACGATAATGGGAAACTAATAGAGACTGGCAAAGCAACTACAATCACGGCTTGGGTAAAGAATAAAACCAATGGCTTTGCTGCAGTATTGACTAAATGGGATGCCGATAAATATCCTAATGGAGCTGATTGGTGGTTTGGACTATATGATGGTGAGATTCATTTTACAAGTAACGGCGATGGGTGTGGCAAATATTGCCCAGATAAAATGAGTTCTGGGGCGAATATACCCAATGATGAGTGGACTATGGTTGGAGTTATAGTTACTAATAATGAAGTATATTACATTAAGAATGGTAAGATAATTGACACTGAAAAAGGTAATTTTCGATTTAGCAATAGTTCGGCTCATATTCGCTTTGGGAAGCAAAATGATGATGCTATAGGCAATGAAAGCTGGTATAATGGAAATCTTGATGAAGTCCGTGTTTATAAACGTGCCCTCAATAGAACCGAGCTGAATAAAATATATACAATGCATAATCCACCTAAAGATTCGTTCCCACCATTACTTGTTATTCCTGACTTACTTGCTCGATGGAGCTTTGATGATAACACCGCAACTGATCTTACAGGTAACGGGTATAATGGTGTCAAAAACAATGATTTCCAATCCTCTGTAGGAGTCCGAAGCAAAGCTATGAATTTTTATAGAGATGGTTCATGGATAGATGTGGGAGAAAGGCAGTTGCTAATTCCCGACAAAGATATGACAATTACTATGTGGGTCAACCCAACAACTGTAAATGACTTCCGTGCAATTCTAACTAAATGGGAAGTTGAAAATAAGCCGAGTGGATTAGATTGGTGGTTCGGGATATATAACGGTGAGATACATTTTACGAATAATGCTCGAGGTTGTGGGAGCTACTGCCCAGATAAAATGAGTAATGGTCTGATGATTCCAACCAACCAATGGACTATGATAGGTGTGGTTATTACCAAAAATATAGTCTATTACGTTAAAAATGGCAAAATAATCGATCAAGATAATGGAAACTATACATTTTCATCTTCAGCATCTAAAATTCGCTTTGGAAGGCAGAATGGTATAATACTTGGGAATGAAAGTTGGTATAGGGGTAGTTTGGATGAAGCATGTGTATATAATCGAGCGCTTACTGAATCAGAATTAATGAGTATTTACACAAGTAAACAGTAGATTAGTCTTTGTTGACAGTGTTCAATTTAAAAGCCATTTGGAAATTTATTCAAATGGCTTTTTTGTATTCCAAATTTTCCCTCCTACCAATTCGTCACCACCCCATCCCAATTGTACAACTACAAAGCAAAACACATGAACCTCCAGAAATTAACCCTTAAAGCTCAAGAAGCACTACAAACTGCACAGGAAATTGCTGCAAATTATAACAATCAAGCTATCGAGCCCATTCATTTATTGGCTGCGCTCATTCAGGACTCTGCCGGTATTATTCCACCTATGCTCCTCAAGCTTGGTGCTAATATGAATTACCTCAAAATTAAAATAAACGAACAAATTGAAATGCTGCCGAAATCCTCGGGGTCGAATGTAAGTCATTATCTTTCATCCGGGGTGTCGGCAGCTTTAGATTCAGCTCTCAAAGAAGCAATGGCACTCAAAGATGAGTATGTCAGCACCGAACATATCCTCATTGCCCTTGCCGAACAAAAATCCAACGCCTCCCAACTTCTCCGAGACCAAGGAGTAAACAAAGAAACAATCCTTAAAGTACTTACTGAATTCCGAGGAGATCGTCGGGTGACTGACCAAAATCCTGAAGATAAATACCAGTCATTGCAACGGTATGGGAGAATTCTTAATGATGAAGCTCGTAAAGGTAAAATTGATCCTGTCATCGGTAGAGAAGATGAAGTACGTCGGGTGTTGCAGGTATTATCACGACGGACAAAAAATAATCCTGTTCTTATTGGTGAGCCAGGCGTCGGCAAGACTGCAATCGTAGAGGGAATTGCTCAGCGAATAGTCTCAGGCGACGTTCCTGAATCACTAAAAACCAAGACCATCGTCGCCCTTGATATGGGCTCTCTTGTCGCAGGTACAAGTTTTCGCGGGCAATTTGAAGAACGCCTCAAAGCAGTGATTAAAGAAGTAACAGACTCCGATGGTGAATTCATACTTTTTATCGATGAGCTCCATACTCTCATTGGCGCAGGAGCTACTTCCGGAAGCATGGACGCTGCTAATATCCTCAAACCGGCACTTGCGCGTGGCGATCTCCACTGCATTGGTGCGACGACTCTCGATGAATACCAAAAACATATCGAAAAAGATCCCGCCCTAGAACGTCGATTCCAAAAAGTAGTCGTCGATGAGCCGACAATTGATGATACAATATCCATTCTTCGTGGTCTCAAAGAGCGGTATGAAGTACATCATGGGGTGCGTATTACAGACGCCGCCATTGTTGCTGCTGCTCAACTTTCTTCACGATATATTACCGATAGATTCCTACCGGATAAAGCTATTGATTTGGTCGATGAAGCCGCAAGCAAATTACGAATTGAGATCGACTCCATGCCCGAAGAACTCGACT
>JBPOHH010000287.1:0-3180 GCA_052035765.1 Bacteroidota bacterium | reverse complement strand
CCCTTGCCGATGAGGGCGAGGGCGATATGCGACAATTGCACCAAATCACCGCTGCTGCCGACCGAACCTTGCGAAGGAATCGCCGGCACAATCTGATGATTGAGCATCGCAATCAGTGTTTCGAGCGTTTCGAGGCGAATACCGGAATGTCCTTTGGCGAGCGCATTGACACGGAGTATCATCATGCCGCGCACGACTTCACGTGGCAACCATTCACCGGCGCCTGCGCTGTGCGAGAGGATGAGATTCTCCTGCAAGGCGTCGAGTTCGTCATGCGGTATAACGACATTCGCAAATTCCCCGAATCCGGTCGTGACGCCATAGACAATCTCGCCGTTTGAGAGCCAATTTTCGACCGTTTGCCGCGCCGCGCGAACCTTCGTTTTGGCGTCGTCCGACAGCATGATAGGAATTTCCGGCGAAAAGACCGCCGCGTTAAAGTCATGGATTGTAAGAGTATTTCCGTCAAGTAGTAGCATGATGCACCTCGAAGTAAGAGTTAATAGTTTTACAATAATAAGACTTTTTTTTTGGTTTCTCTTCTGCATCTTCCCACCCGTCGCCTGCGGACACCCATTGCCGTCCACACGTTTTCAATGGCGAAGCGCGCCGCTCACACGCTCAATTCGACCATTTACACAATCATTGAATCCGCTCTCACAGCCAACCTTTCCCACGGGCAATGCGTGCCGTAGTTTTGCACTCGAAAGTTGTGCTTGTCAATTACAATACATCAGCAATCATAACCGCCGACATAGAAATGAGATAGCCACGAAGCGCGCACCGGCAGTCTCATTGTATTAAGGCACAAATACTACTTTTTTTAGTTCTATATTTTGGAGATTTTTATGAAAATGGTTAACAACTTCCGCACTGCACTCTTCTGTGCATTACTTGGTTTGGCATTGTTTGGTTTTACATCTCAATCGGCTAAAGCTGCTCCCAATGTTTGGTTAGTACCTATCGGCGGTTGCTGTTTTGAAGTTCATTATTCACTTCCTCCGGCTGAAGCGAATCGCTGGGTATCCTGTCAAATCACACCATCAGCAGGCGGCGTAAATGTCAGTACGGCTGTTGGTATGTTTCTTGTCACACTGCCTGGACCATCGGTAACCTATACTCATGGCGGAGCCGGTTGGTTCCCGACTGGTCCAAACCTTTACATGGGCATAGTTTGCTTTAACTTGGTAGGACCGGGAGTAATTACCTTTAGATTCACGGATAAATTTGGAAATGTTGTCATACGAATCTTCCAAATCAACTGTGGTCTCATCGTCGGTGG
Source organism: Bacteroidota bacterium (assembly GCA_052035765.1). Classification (GTDB taxonomy): domain Bacteria; phylum Bacteroidota; class Ignavibacteria; order Kapaibacteriales; family UBA961; genus JADJXV01. Next base: position 1,898 of record JBPOHH010000287.1, on the reverse strand, counting down.
CGGCGGACCGATTGCCCCGATAGGCGGAAGCATATCTACCGATGGTTCGGTACAAACATCCGACGGTATCTCCCTCGCTTCCTCGACCGAAAGCATTGCCGACAATCAATTAGCCGATATCACGCCGAACCCGACATCCGACAACGCAACCGTATCGCTGGCGCTCGCTAATGACATGGACAATGTATCGCTCTACGTAGCAGACATGACCGGCAGAAAAATGCTCGATATCACAACCGGTGAACGTCTCACCATGGGCACACACAGCTTCAGTGTCGAAACGCAGAACCTCACAAGCGGTGTGTATTATGTAGTCGTGAAATCAGGACAATTCACCCAAGCAAAGATGCTGCAAGTGATTAAGTAATTGACTGAACATATCAGAACAGCCGTTCTCCGGGTTTCGGGGAGCGGCTGTTTTGGTTTTTGGGTGATTCTACACTTCTAGGTTGATTGTTTGGTGTATGCAACCGCGAGACCCACCCCTGTATCCCCTCCCGAGAGGGGACTTTGTGTGGTAAGTAATTGATTTGCAAATTCTTCCCCTCTCTTGGGAGAGGGTAGGGTGTGGGTTCTTCCATCCCCTTCGCCTGCACATAATCCTCCGCCGTATCAATATCCACAAGCGCTGCCGGCAAGTCCACGAGCGTCACATCATCATTGTATTGCTGAAGAATACTTTTGGCGCCACGCTCGCCGCTGAGAGATTGTAAGTGAGGGAAATACTGCGGGGCAAATACGGCGGGTACGCCGGAATTCTCTCCGTACCGTGTGGCTGCGATGGTAGAATTGCCGGTAAGGAAAGCTGAGAGTAATTGTTCGTAATCGGGGGTGGTCATCAGCACTTGATCGCAGACGGAGAGGAGCACGGCGCTTGCGTGCGGGCTAACCGAGTGCATGGCTGTGCTAATCGAGGTTCCCATGCCTTCGTGCCAATGTTCGTTTTTACAAGTAATTATTTTACAAGAGGTTAGCGTAGTAAGAATTTCCTCATACCGCGCGCCGAGCACGACGATTATTTCACGATCAGACGCATACTTTGGTGAAATTCCTTCGAGCGTGCGGATTGCTTTGGCGAGAATCGTTTCGCCGTGCCAGTCGAGGAGTTGTTTTGCGGTGCCGAGGCGTTTGGACTCGCCGGCTGCGAGGATGATGCAACTGACAAAGGGAAGTGGGTCGTGCATTTCACTCATGAATCGTGCCCTGCTTTCCGCGAAGTGAATTTCCTGTGCCGCCCTGAAGGAACATCTGCATTTCGGCGATAATCGCGAGCGCGATTTCTTCGGGTGTTTCGGCGCCGATGTCGAGTCCTACCGGACTGTATATCCTCGATTCTTCGGCGTCCGTCACGTCATGCCCGCGGAGTTCGCCAATTTCCCGGCGCATTTTCTCCCATTTCTTGCGTGGACCAAGCAGACCGATATACGGCGCATTTGTCAGGAGTAATTGCCGAATTACCGAGAGATCATAGTAGTAATTATGCGACATTACCACCCAGACAGTGCGGGCGTCGAAGCGAACATTCTTGAGAATTGCCGTCGTCGGCAAATGACACACAGCCGGGGAAATTTCGCCCTGCGCCGCAATCAGATTCGCATTGTCCGTATCCCGCGAAAGCGTCACTTCCCAGCCGAGCGTTTCGGCGATCACTGCAACGCGCGTGGCGTCAAAACTATTCCCAAAAATCATGAGGCGCGATTGGGGGAGCACGACTTCGAGCAGAACCTCGGCGAGGCCACTCTTGAGCGTATAATTCCCTGATTTGCCAAGCGCAAGCTGATGCAGGGCAGCGCTGAGGAGTTCGGGATGAGCATCGGCGGGAGGTGGCGTTGTGCTATCGACCACAAGGCGCGTTCCGACGGGCAAATCTTCCGTATCCGATTGAAACACAATTGCCT
>JBPOHH010000379.1:0-34856 GCA_052035765.1 Bacteroidota bacterium | reverse complement strand
CGCATCGCTGTGCCAATCAATCACACGGAGGAAGATGTCATCGTCTCTCATTGCCATCATTGCGGCAAGCCAAGCGACCGCTATATTAATTGCGCGAATATGTATTGTAATCTCCAGCATTTCTGTTGTGAAGAATGCGAAATCACCCACCGGCAGTCATGTTCGGAAGAGTGTAAGCAATCGACACACCGGAGAGAAAGAGATATTCATCATGTCGCTCATCATTAATGAAGTACGAATACATTCTCTTTAATCTCATCGTAGTACTCGGTCCTATCGCCGCAAGCTTTGACAAGCGGGTGCACTTCGTCGATAAATGGCGTCATGCATTCCCCGCTATCACGCTTGCGGCGATTCCCTATATCGTCTGGGACGCGCTCGTCACCGGACGTCATTGGGTATTTAATGCTGCCACTATCTCGTGATTTTCCCCGTTCGGACTGCCAATAGAAGAAATCTTCTTTTTCTTCACGGTTCCCTTCGCTTCGCTCTTCATGTGGGAGGTCATTTCATCGTATATACCAAAACAAGAAGTAAGCAGCAAAGGTATGGTCGGTGTCTTCCGCGGGCTGCTCTTAGCCGGTATTATCCTCTATTCTCAAGGAGATAAAGAATACACCGCCTTCGCACTCGGCGCACTCGGCATCGTTGGAATACTCGATGATATTCTCCCTGTTAAGCTCTTCCCGCAAAAGCGAACCTTCCTCTATGTCCTTGCTGTTTCGGTCTGTAACGGAGTATTTAACGGTTACCTAACCTCCAGGCCGGTGGTGGTTTATGATAATACGTATAATCTCGGCATTCGCCTTGGTACGATTCCTGTCGAAGACTTTTTCTACGGGCTCTCGCTGATACTGTTAGCGACCATTTTCTATGAACTTCTCAAGAAAAAGTATGAGCATTCCGGGGAATAAAAGGGTCATCGTAGTTGGCGGTGGTTTAGGCGGACTTGCCGGTGCAATTATTCTCGCATCAAAGGGTTACCGTGTATCCTTATATGAAAAAAACGCCACCCTCGGCGGCAAAATGAACGAACTACGCCTCGGTGCTTATCGTTTTGATACCGGTCCTTCGCTCCTGACGATGCCGCATGTCATCACGAAGCTTTTTTCCGAGGTCGGTGAACATGTGCATAATTACCTCGAATTCCTCCCCATTGACCCGCTCTGCCGGTACTTTTTTCCTGATGGTTCGCAGCTTGACGCTCATGCCGACAGTGCGAAAATGACGGAAGCGCTGCAACGATTCTCACCGAAGGAAGTGGATAATTACCATAGATTTATGAAATACTCCAAGAAAATATACGACCTGACGGCGGAGGTTTTCCTGCATACTCCATTTCATGAATTCAGGAAAATTCTCAAGCCACGATTTTTGAAGGCGCTCGTTGGTCTGCCGCAGATTGATACCATGCGTACGGTTCACGCAAGTGTATCACGTTATTTCAACGACCCACGACTCATCCAACTCTTTGACCGTTATGCTACCTACAACGGTTCGAATCCATTCGTCGCTCCCGCAACGCTTAATATTATCCCGTATGTGGAATTCGGCTTGGGAGGGTTTTATATCCGCGGCGGTATGATGCGCTTAGCCCATGCACTCGAAACACTTGCGCGAAAAGTAGGAGTTGAGATTCATACAAATTCCCGTGTCACTCGTATCGTTGAATCGAATCGAAAAATTCAGGGAGTGGAAATTGACGGTACGGTCTTGCCGGCAGATGTTGTGCTGTGTAATGCGGATGTTGTCACGGCGCATACGGATTTATTACACCCACAATCCAAACGTGCTCAATCGCTTCGCGCGCTCGAACCTTCCATCTCGGGTATGGTTTTTTTCTGGGGTGTGCGCGGTACATTCCCTCAGCTCGCGCATCATTCGATTATTTTCTCGGAAGACTACCGGCGGGAATTCACGCAGATTTTCGATGAACACCGCGCGCCGGATGATCCGACAATTTATATCGCAACGACCAGCAAAACGGACTCCGACCATGCACCCGACGGCTGTGAAAATTGGTTCATCCTCCTCAATATGCCCTATCTCTCAGACGGACAAGACTGGACAAAGGCAAGGGAATCTATGCGCCGGAAAGTAATTGGCAAGCTTCACAAACTCTTTGGTTTTACTGAAGATATGATCGAAGCAGAACATTCCTATACACCCGAGGATTTCCTTTCGCTCTATGCTTCTAATCAAGGGAGCATTTACGGGCTTTCTTCCAATAGCCGGAATGCTGCCTTCCGGCGTCCTGCCAATCGAAGCCGAGAGATACAAGGTCTTTATTTTGCAGGAGGTTCATCGCATCCCGGCGGTGGAATTCCACTTGTGATTCTTTCGGGAATGATGGCAGCGGAATTGATTGCCGAGCGGTAAGAGTGATTACGGATACTTTAACAAAAAGCCCTTGGCAATTGCTTGCCAAGGGCTTTTATATGAACTACTTAGATTTGTCAAAGAGATTAAAATTCCACATTCACCCCAATACTCGGCAAAATACCGATGCCGGACTTTTGCACCTCTGCGCGCTTTTCGCGGGGTTCCCACCGAACGCCGTTTTCATTCTTCCTGCTGTAAATATTCTGAATATCGATATACGTCACGAGTTGCACTCCTGAGAACATCCAGCGTTTATCGACCCGTACATCGAGCGAATGAAAGAGCGCAAGCCGTTCACCTGCATTGAAATTAGCAAAATCCAGCTTTCCGAAATTCGGACTCGTACTGTCCGAAATATACGGTGTCGTCGGATTCCCGGTCGCAAGGCGGAATTTACCGCTCACTTCCCATTCCTGACTAAAGCGATAACCGGCCGATGCATTGAAAATTATCCGACTATCGAAGGAGCCTGCACGCTCGATACCGTCAAGCGCTGTAAAGCGCGTTTGATTCAGCGTAAAGCTTACCAAACCGTAGAGCGGAATATCGCCTAATTTTTTCTGCAAAAATATCTCAATGCCACGGGCAAAACCCGAACCATCACTCGTAAGTGGTTCGAGACCAAAGGGAATATCATTCGTAATATCATCAAATCCTGACGGTGAAAGCACCGATTGCTCGCGATATACTCGTGTTGGATAGTTGCCATACCACTTGTAATATCCTTCGATTTGGAATTTTAAATCTGCGTCTAATACTCGTTCGTAACCAAGAATAATCTGATCGGCTCGAATTGCTGAAAGATTGTCGGCATTGGTTTTATCGCCTAACAGCCAGATGAAAGACGGAGATTGGTAGAATCGACCGGCACTGAAATTAATCGCTGTCGCCGATGATACTGCATAATTGAGCGATAACCGTGGTGAGAAATACAACTTATTTTTCATGAAGTTATAATAGTCGAGACGTACGCCGCCGGTGAGCTTTAGATTGTCCGAAATGGAGGTGGAAATCGAAGCAAATGTGCCATTCCGCAATGCAGTAAACGAACTGTCGATCGCCAGCGGACGTGGAATTCGATTATTATCCAAGCGCAAATATCCCGGCACCGTCAGCGAATACTCAAGCAGCGACGCGAATTTCGCTGTATTACCAAAGGATAACTCGGTCGTGGGACTCAGCTGAAAGAAAAAGTCTGACCGCAGACTCGTCTCCCCTTCGGTCGATACATTCTTGAATATTTCGACGAGATTGGAGTCCCGCTGACGCGTGTCAAAAGTCGTAAATGTCCGCCCGAGTGTCACGGTGAAGAATCCCTTGGGCATGAGATGTTTCCAGGTAAGACCGGAGAAATACTGGTCTTGGTTCGAACCGTTAATCCGGGAATTATCAAAACGTTTGTCTGCTGTTTCATTATTAAACGATATCCCGTCCAACGCACCAATCGTCAGGAATGACAAGGAGTTATTATTATCCAAATTAAAATTCACCTTCGTCTGAATATCCCAATACTCCGGAATAAAACTAAATCCTGCGGCCTTGAAAATAAAGTCGAGGTAGCTCCGACGCACGCTCACCAAATACGAACCCGAGTTGCCAATCGGTCCCTCACCAATTACACCAAATCCCGTTGCCGATAAATTGAGCTGCCCGCCGAAACGCTCTTCGTTGCCATTACGGAGGTTGATATTCGTGAGCGACGAGACACGATCACCATAGCGCGCACCAAAACCACCGGCTGAAAAGCTGACTTCACGGACGAAATCGATGTTGATAAGCGAGAGAGGTCCACCGGTCGAACCCTGCGAACCGAAGTGATTGATATTCGGAACTTCAATATTATCAACGACAAATAGATTCTCAAAAGGTGCTCCGCCGCGTACGACGAGGTCATTGCGACCTGCTTGAGTCACACCCACGCCGGGCAGAAGTGCGACTGCGCGCACGACATCTTCCTGGACGCCCGGTGCGCGGCGTACATCTTCGGAGTTTAACAGTTGGGTGGAAGTAATAGTTTCTGCATTTTTTTGAAAATAGCTGGCTTCGACCTCGGTTGCCTGAAGTTCGATTACTTTCTCAACCAGCTCGATGGTCGTCGTCGCGGGCTTACCGGCGCTGATCATGATATTCGACTTGATGACCGGTTCAAAGCCGACGGCACTGATACGGATATTATAAATTCCGGGAGGAATGTTTTTGATAGTAAATTTTCCGCTGGAGGAGGTATTTGCGCCGAGCTTGGTAGTCATGATCGCAACGCTTGCTCCGACGACCGGAGACTGTGTGTTTTGATTGAGTACTACACCGGTCAGCACACCCGTTCCGGTGGGTTCCTGTGCTTGAGTTTGTGCCGACGATACGAAATGTGAGAAAACAAAAAGGAGGGAAAGAACAGCTGTAAATCTTCTCCAAACGTGCATAATATTTCCTTAAAAATGGGTAAAGTACTATTTCCGAGCGGCCTATAACGGATTGGAACGAAAAAAAGTATTTCATCGGTTTGGACGGCAAAGGGTGTCCGCAGGCGAGGTGCGGAGTATGCAGAAGAGAACCAATAAAAGCGCCTAACTTTCAATTTCTGCAAGTAGTTGATATGTTTTACCAAGTCGCGGAATAATTACTTTGGTGTGTGGCAAGAACTCCATAACCGTGAGTGCGAGCGAACTACAGGCATCGTCATCGCCGTGGATTAGGTAGAGTTCTTTAGGAGATGCTCCGAGGATAAAATCGACGAGTTCAGCACGGTTAGCATGGGCTGAAAAGCGGAATTTCCCGACCTGGCATTTGCGCGTGCGCTGCGTGCCGGAGAAGAGGAACGGTTTTTTATGTTCGGAATTGAGGAGAGCGTGTCCCGGCGCATCTTCATCTTGGTAGCCGACGAAGGCGATTCCAAAATTCCCTTTATCGAGCCATTTGGCAGCGAGTTTGTAGGAGGTGGTGCCGGGGTTCATCATACCACTTGACGCCACAACTATTGAGGGCGTCGAGAAGTAGGGTCCCGTCATTAACTCCTCATGATTAATTGGATTTTGTGGAATATCAGCAATTTCAAATCCCTTATTCACCCGACCGCCGTCGTAACAGTATCTATCATACAGATTAGATACTTTCTTGGAAATGCCACCGGTGTACATTGGCAGCGTCGGAATTGTTGTTTTTTTCATCAGCTGATAGAGGATCGTGAGAATTTCCTGCGTTTTGCCGAGAGAAAACGATGGAATCAGCACCGAACCGCCGTTGGTAGTAATGGCATTGATGAACTGCGCAAGATTCTGCTTTTCTTTCGAGAATTCCGGTGTTTCATCATCCGAACGACCATTGGTACTCTCGCAGATGAGCACATCGAGATGATGGCGCGGGAATTTCGCCTTCGTAAGCACGGCTTGATTATGGAATTGCACATCGCCGGTATGGAAAATATTCTTGCCATGGGCTTCAAAAAGTATCCCTGCCGAACCGAGTATATGCCCGGCATTAAAGAAGGTTGCGTTGATATCCGTGATACCGCGTTTGCCGCGGAGTGGAAGTGGAGTATCATATTCTACGCCTTCGATGAGCGAGACAATTTCGCGAACAGTTTTTGATTGGTAATGTTCCAAATCTGCTGCAAGCACATCGACCGGCGGAGCGGAGCGGAGAATTTTGGCGGTATTGGGAAGCGTAATTGACATCACATCGCGCGTTGCACGAGTAGCCATTAGCTTCAAATGTGGATGAAATTTCAGGAGATACGGCAGTCCGCCGACATGGTCGTTGTGTGCATGAGTGAGCAGCGCGTAGTCGGTATTGGTATGCGTTATTGCTTCGACTGCCGGAAAGGTGCGCTTTACTTTCATGCGAGGGTGGAGTCCGGCATCGATGAACATCCCGGTGCCGTCGATATCGAGGAAGCAGGAATTAGCGCCGATTTCTTCTGCTCCGCCGAGAAAAGTGATTGAATGAGCCATACATTGGGTGAGAAAGATAAAAAAAAACTCCGCAGAGTCCATGCGTCATGGATACATCGTACGGAGTTATAGCGAATTTGAGTGTAAATCCTTTAGATGACGAGCATTGCATCGCCGTAGGCATAGAACCTGTAGTCTTGCTTAATCGCGCGCTTATATCCTTTAAAGAGCAATTCTTGTCCGGTAAAAGCGGCTGTCAACAGTATCGACGGTGTAGCCGGTGGATGGAAATTAGTAATTAAGCGATTAGCAATCTTGAATTCAAACGGCGGATAAATGAACTTATCTGTCCACCCGCGATTCGGCTTGACGATACCGGTTGTGAGTACGCTTGCCTCGAGAGCGCGGGCGACACTTGAGCCAACAGCGAACACATTTTTCTTGGATTTCAAGGACTTATTGATGAGTTCGGCATTTTCACGGGTAATTTCGAAGTACTCGGAATACATTCTGTGTTTTGTCAGATCCTCTACTTCAATTGCTTCAAAAATCCCCTGACCGATGTTAAGGGTAATTTTCGCAATGCGAACTCCTTTTTTCTCAAGCTCTTTCATGAGATTTTCGGTAAAGTGCAGACCACCGCTTGGAGGAGCAATCGACGCCGTCTTGTCGGGATTGGCAAAGACACATTGATAGGTCTCTTTATCATGCTCAGTCGCCTCACGCTTGATATAGCTTGGAAGTGGCATTTGTCCGATACGCTCAATCACTTTAAAGAGGTCGCCTTCGTAACTGAAACGCACCGTACGTCCACGTGAAGTGGTGTTGTCAATTACTTCACAATAAAAGCGGTTATTATCAAAATAAATCTTATTTCCGATACGAACTTTCCGTGCCGGCTCGACGAGAACGTCCCAGATGCGCTCTTGCTTTTTGAGCTCACGCAGGAGCATCACTTCGATCTTTGCATTGGTTTTTTCTTTCTTGCCAAAAACTCGTGCCGGGAATACTTTGGTATCGTTGACGACGATGCAATCACCTTTTTGAAAGTAATTGAGGATATCGGAGACCAATTTATCTTCGATTTCGCCGGTTTCACGGTTAAGAACCATCATACGGGCAGAATCGCGCGGGTCGGCGGGAAATTTTGCAATCGTGGATTTGGGCGCTACGTACCGAAATTCGGATAATTTCATTAGAATAGAATAATAAGTTGATAAGTATGTTAGTTATAGTTTCGTGTATTAGTACTTGAGCGCACAAATATGGTGAGTGTGACGCTGAATTGAGTGCCAGTTAGACGCCGATATCGGCTATGAAGATTGGATTTTTTACCGTGCATTATAGAGATTTTATTTGGTTAAGGATACAAATATACTATATTTGGGGTGGCGAAATCAACTGTTTTCTTTCAAATTAACATTCAAATCAATTTAAGTAAATTCACTAACTATTTTTATTTTTAATGGATAGCTCTCTACAAGACGAACAATTCAAATTAGTTTCCTCCTATACTCCCACCGGCGACCAACCGAAGGCGATTGCCGAGCTTATTGAGGGAATTCAAAGGGGTGATCCCCGTCAAACACTGCTCGGTGTGACGGGCTCGGGTAAGACATTCACGATGAGTAATGTCATTGCAGCGGTCAACAAGCCAACGCTTGTCATTTCTCCCAATAAAACGCTTGCCGCACAATTATACAGTGAATTCCGCAGTTTTTTTCCGCATAACAGCGTTGAATTCTTTATTAGTTACTACGATTATTACCAGCCGGAAGCATACATTCCCACTACCGATACCTTTATCGAAAAAGACTTTGCCATTAATGACGAAATTGACCGCTTGCGCCTCCGCGCGACGAGTTCGCTCGTCGAAAAACGGCGTGATGTAATCGTTGTCGCATCTGTGAGCTGCATTTACGGTATCGGCGCTCAGGAATCCTTTGCTGCGATGATGTTTGTCCTGAAAGTAGGGATGACTATCACGCGTCAACAGCTCATTCAAAAGCTGACCGACCTGTATTTCTCGCGAAATGACTTTGAGTGGACACGCGGTACGTTCCGCGTTCGGGGAGATACGATCGATATTCTGCCTGCATACGAAGAACATCAAGGCGTTCGCATCGAGTTATTCGGCGATGTAATTGAAAAAATATCATGGATTTACAGCACCGACGGCAAAACCGTCAATGTCGTTCCTTCCGTCACTCTCTACCCTGCCCGTCAGTTCGTAAGCTCGCCGAATGAAATGGCACGCGCGATGGCGTCGATCAAGGATGAGCTCTACGATCGCCTGAAATTCCTTCGCTCGCAGGATAAGCTGCTTGAGGCGCAGCGGCTCGAACAGCGCACGCTTTTCGACCTCGAAATGATGCGCGAAGTCGGGTACTGTTCGGGTATTGAAAATTATTCGATGCATATTGCAGGGCGCAGTCCGGGCGAACGTCCTTCGTGTCTCTTTGACTATTTTCCCAAAGACTTCCTGCTGATGGTGGATGAAAGCCATGTGTCGATTCCGCAGATTCGAGCGATGTACAATGGCGACCGCGCCCGTAAAATGAACCTCGTCGAATATGGTTTCCGTCTGCCATCTGCGCTTGAAAACCGTCCGATGAAGTTTGAAGAATTTGTGGAAATAACACCGCAGGCAGTATTTGTGAGTGCCACGCCGGGGGATTATGAACTTGAGCAATCGCAAGGAGTTGTGGTCGAGCAAATCATCCGTCCTACCGGACTTCTCGACCCCATGATGGAAGTGCGCCCCGTCAAGAATCAAATCGATGACCTCATTCATGAAATCCGCAAGCGCACTGCCATCCATGAGCGCGTCCTTGTGACGACCCTCACGAAGCGTATGGCAGAGGATTTATCGGAATACCTACAGAAGCTGAATATCAAAGTCGCCTTTATTCACTCGGAAGTACTTACAATGCAACGGGTTGAAATTTTGCGTGACCTGCGTATCGGTGAATATGATGTTCTCGTCGGGGTCAATCTCCTGCGTGAAGGATTAGACATGCCGGAAGTGTCACTCGTCGCGATTCTCGATGCCGATAAAGAAGGTTTTCTCAGAAGTGAGAAGTCACTCATGCAGGTAGCAGGGCGAACTGCCCGGAATGTCAACGGGTTGGTGATTTTATATGCAGATAGAATTACCCGCTCAATGCAGGCAGTGATGGATGAGACGAATCGACGTCGTGAACTCCAAATAGCATATAATAAAGAACATAACATCGATCCGAAAACGGTATTCAAGTCGCTTGAGGAGATTTTGGCTTCGACCTCGATTGCCGATGTGTCGGAGGAGAGAACGAAAAAAGCTGAGTATAATCAAACTGCCAAGCTCAGAAAAGCGGCCGAACCGATGCTGAAATTCATGAATGCCGAGCAGCGCAATGAGCTCATCGCACAGCTTCAGGACGAGATGAAAAAGTCTGCCAAGGAACTGGATTTTGAGCGAGCCGCCGAACTCCGTGACGAGATTAAACGCTTGCAATCATTAGCGTAACGAGTAATTCACATCACATATCAACGCTATTAAGTGAATTGCCGGAACGTGAATCTATTACTTCACGACACGGAATTCCACACGGCGATTCTGAGCGCGGGATTCTTCGGAATTGTTTTTGGCGAGCGGCTTGCGTTTGCCATATCCTTTTGCTGTGATTGAAGTTGCATCACCACCTGACTTCACTAAATAATCCATGACTGCATCGGCGCGTTTTTGGGAGAGTTCCTGGTTGTATGCCTCCGAACCTTTGTCGTCGGTGTGTCCGGCGATTTCGATTTTTGCCGTAGGATTTTCCTTGAGAATGGTGACGAGGCGCTGCAGCTCTGGGTAAGATTCTTCCTGAAGCTCAAATTTATCGGTATCAAAGAAAATATTATTGATTCTAATGGACTGTTTTCCGACGAGTATTTCTTCAATCGGCACGAGGATAATATTTTCTGTCACGCTGACGGCGTCTTTTTTCTTACGCAGGTCAATGTTTTTTGAAGCAGGGTAATATCCTTTTTTTTCAGCGAAATACCCGTAATTTTTACCTAATGGCAATGCAATAAAGTACGAACCGTCCCGAGGATTACTTTTGAGCGCTCCGACCTGTTTTTTTGTCGATAAATCTTCCCATCGAATTGTAGCAGCGAGCGGCTTCCCTTTGGGATCGAGCACTTTACCGCGAATGGTAGCCAGCTTTTGGGGCTTAACCTTACTCGAAACCGTGGCGGTATAAATATCCCAATCGCCAAACCCGCCTTCGCGATTCTGAGCAGCAAAATACGCCGTATCTCCCGTAATATTAGTCTTATATCCCCAGTCATCATTGGGTGAATTGATTTGCTTGCCGATGTTAATGGGTTCGCTCCACTCCGTCCAGGAGTCTTCTTTGAGCCGTACGGATTTCATCACGTCGAGTCCGCCGAGACCATAGTGTCCTTCCGAACTGAAATACAGCGTTTTCCCATCCGGATGCAGGTATGCCGAGCGTTCAGCATACGGTGTGTTGATTGTAGGTCCGAGATTAATCGCCTCGCTCCATCCTTTGTCGGTCTTGAGGGTGACATAGATATCCATATTCCCTTGTACTGAGCCGTGATAGACGTATATTCCACGTGGCATATAGGGACCGATGCCTCCGGGGCGGCTTGATGTGAATATCATCGCATTGCCATCGCTCGCAAGTCCTCCGCTTTCATCATGATAGGGACTATTGACCGGATAGGGTAATTGTCGTAACTGTTGCCATCCGGTGGAAGTTCTGTCAGCGGTATAGATATCGAATTCTCCAAAACTCCCCTGAAAATTTCCTGAAAGATAGAGTGTGTTACCGTCAGCCGATACATTGTCAATGGTTTCATTTTGTCTGTTGCTGATGGGCGAACCTACATTTTTGGCTTTGGACCATTTGCCGTTAACTCGCTCGGAATAGAACACATCTTCACCGCCGGAGCCGCCCTGCCGCCCGGAGCATGTCATATATAATGTCGTGCCATCGGGAGTAGGACATGGGTCCCATTCACCGGTTTTGGAATTGATGCTGTCACCGATATTGGAGATGGTGATTTTCTCGTCCTCGGCTTCGAGGAGCTCAATTGTTCGTTCAACACGACGACTCGTATCATTTTTAAAATCAGGAAGATACATTTTAAATGTATCGGAGGCGGCCTGCCAGTTTCGACTTTTGATATCTTTGTAAGCGAGACGTTGTACGGCGACATAGGCATCGGGAGATGGTGCATTCCTGCGTACGAACCTGCCATAGGCGCGGCTGTTGAGTTCGGTCGGATATTGAAGCAAATCAACCGTTTGCGTAGCAAGCACCTGTTGCTTTACTTTCTTGCCGTAGATATCATTTAAGGGTTGGGTAGCGCAGAGCCCGGTGATACGATATCCATCATTCCAGCGCTTTTCGAGTTCTTCTTTGGTAGCAAATTTTTCCTGCAATAGTACCTGCCCTCGATAGGGTGAGAAGGTATTGAATGACAGTGCCCACATTTCACCGGAGTAGGAGATAGTATTGACAAACTGATTCTGGGCTAACCGTTTTCGTATAGAATCCTCAGGAAATTCTGCTGATACGAGGTATTCCTGTACGGTGAGAATGAAACCCTGAGTATTCATGACCACGACCCATTGACCATTGGCATGGGTAATTGAACTAATCCGATATCCGATGGAATTATAGGCTTCGACGAACTTACCCGGGAAGGTATCGGCAATTGAGATTGCCTGTGAGGTTATTCCCGAATTCGCGCTCATGACGACCGACCATACACCATTACCAAAAGTTACGGAGGTGATACGGTAGTTTTTGTCCCATTCTGCTTCAATCTTGCTTACGGGAATGGTATCCTGAATAAAATACTGCTGCGAAGAATACCCTGTGTTGGTGCTCATCACGACCGACCATGAACCATTGCCCTGTGCTACCTGAGATATATGCCACCCCTCGTCCCATTTCTTTTTGATTTCGTCTCGCGGAAAGAGTGCATTGGTGATATACACCTGACCGAATCCGTTCATTTTTGTCATGAGAACAGCACTAAATGGTAATTGGGTCTGAGCTTGAAGACAGAATGAAGCACTTAGACTCCAGGCAACGAAGACGACGACAGCAGTACGAATGATGGTCACGAAGTGGTTCCTTCTTTTAAAATTTCGGCACGCTCGGCCATGAGGAGCTGTTCGATAAGCGGTGTAAGCTCACCGTTTACAATTTCCCGGAGTGAATAATTTTTGGAATCGCCTTCTAAGCGGTGATCGGTGACACGGTTTTGGGGGTAATTATAGGTGCGGATTTTCTCCGAACGATCTCCTGACTTGACCATCGAGCGCCGTGTCGAAGCAAGGTCACCCTGCTGCTTTTCCAGTTCAAGTTCATAGAGCTTAGTTCTCAGGAATTTCATCGCCCGCATACGGTTCTGCAGCTGCGAACGCTCGTCCTGACACTGCACGACGATGCCGGTCGGGATATGGACGATGCGCACAGCAGTCTCGACTTTATTAACGTTCTGTCCGCCTTTACCGCCCGAACGGAAAATATCAATTCTCAAATCGCCTTCATTGATCTGCACATCGACTTCTTCGGCTTCGGGTAGCACGGCGACCGTGGCGGCAGAGGTATGCACGCGGCCATTGGCTTCCGTTTCCGGAACACGTTGCACGCGATGAACACCGCTCTCGAATTTCATAGTACCGAAGACATCATCGCCGGAGAGTGAAAAAATGAGTTCTTTGTATCCTCCACGTTCACTTTCACTTACGTCGATTATCTCCATTTTGTATCCCTTAATTTCCGAGAACTTCTGATACATGCGGAATAAATCGCCGGCAAAAATTCCGGCTTCATCGCCACCTGTGCCGGCGCGGATTTCGACGATACAATTCTTGAGGTCATTCGGGTCTTTGGGGATGAGGAGTATCCGTAATTCTTCATCCATTTTTTCTAATTTTGCCTGAAGCTCATGCTGTTCGTCATAGGCGAGCTCACGCAATTCATGGTCAAGCCCTGAGATATCAAGGAGTTCTTTATTCGATTCTAGTTCTGAACAAAGCGTAATATACTTCGATGCGGCCTCGGCAATCGGCGCAAGCTGCTTGTATTCACGGGAGAGGTCACGGTATCGGCTCGGGTCATTGACGACCAAGGGGTCGTTAAGTTCGTTTTCAACGGCACCGAAACGGTCGATTATTGATTGGAGTTTGTCCTGCATACGTTATTTTTGTTGAGAAAAACAGCATCATACCTGCAAAAATACGGCAAAATACGCTCCGACGAGGCATACTACATTCCCGAAATGATTGAATAATCATTATAACAATCTGATATTTCTCGTATCTGCGAACAATTCTATCCACCGGAATATACAATACTGTACATACATCCATGAAAACAATACTCTCGGCACTCATCTTTTCGGCACTTGCAGCAAGTTTATGGCTTGGCTGTGCATCGGAAAATCCGAACCTTGTGAATCCGCCTTCCGGGCTCGACAGTATCTACGTACGGCTTATCAATTTTACCAACGACGGGCAATCACGTTCTCTTTCTTTGGCCGGGACTGTAGTGACACGTCCTGTTGTACCATCTGCTTCATCGGAGACTCTTACTTCACCTTCGGACTCTGCCATCATCACAATTCTCGTAAACGGAACGGAAGAATACAGGCCCAAAACGAGACTCCGTTTCTCACGTACTTCATTTCAGACGATTGTCGCACTTCCAAGCAGCGTTACAGCTCCGGTGAAGCGTGCGGTCGATACATTAATCGCACTCTACTCATCGTATCATCCGGAAAACAACAATGAGAATGCAACTGTCCGAATGATGAATTGTATCTCCGACTCAGTTAGCCGGTATTCCCTTCGACTCGGATGCGCCAACGGTACCGAGATTGCCTTCGACAATGGCTATCGTTCACAGAGCAGTCAGCAGGAATTACCCCCCGGCCAAGTCGGTATTACCCTCGTTCGCAGAGGAGCTGATTCGGTGCAAGCTCTTGATTTATTTGAATGTACAATTAGTCCGAGAGGTGCTTATACGTTTTTTGTTCATGCCGGAACGCTATCCGGGAAGCCGACATTGTATCTGCTTGACGAGCGGGACAACTCGCCGGCAGCTTTGAAAGAGCTACTCCCTATACCGGAGCGGACGGCGAGCATACGTACGGTGAATTTATCGAAGTCATCTGTTGATGTCGAACGTCTCACGGGTCAATCTTTCCAATCAATTACAAAAAATCTATCTGCAGGAAGTGTTACCGATTACACAGTAATCACCGCTTGTGAATCATTCTCCCTTGACTCGTTTGCCGTCACACCAAGCGGATCGGCGATAACTGCCGTTGCCGAGACTTCCCTTGAAGCATTAAAGCGCTATACCTTGCTTGCTTTGGATAATTCCACCCCTAAGCCTGCTATAATCGTACCTCAGTTTACGACGGCTCCTGTCGCAGCCGGAAAAGCTCTTGTCCGCGTTGTCAATGCTATGCCCCGACAGACTTCGATAACGGTGTCTCTCGGTGCCTATACGGACCCGACACAGACGACGGGTTTTTCATCCGGAACTATTCTAGCTACCCGATTGAGTGATGGTACTTATTCGGAGCAGACGGCAATTACTGCCGGTGAGCTCCCGATTACCGTCTTTACCTCAGCCTCACCTGCCGGCTTGCTCTTCAGCACAGTAGCGTTGCTGGAATCACAAAAGAAATACCTCCTCGTACTATGGATGGACAATCAAGTCACACGCTGTGCACTCATCGAAGAAAGTCAGGCAAGCGGCACAGCGCAGCTGCTTGAGCATGGTGCATTTGTTGAAATTGTCCATGCGAACAGCGCACAAGAAAAAATCGTCTGCGGTCTGAACAGAGTCGTCAGTAATGCGTCGCTTTTTTATGGTAATTCCCTTGCCACGGTATTGCCTGCCGGCTCTCATACACTTACCTCAAGCGGCGGAGTTTCTCTTACAATCTCAGCGAGCTCAGACAGTTCAGTGCTGGCTCTTATCACCGGTTCGTCCAACAGCGATGTATTACTCTTCAGCACTCCCAAGGGAAATGTCAAGCCCGGTCAATCCGTTCAACGCTATATCAATGCATGCAGAGAAATGCCCGAGGTTTTTGTCACCCGCGATTCTCTCAATGGGCTTCCTATATTTTCGACAAGTATTCCCTATCGATCAAAAGCCGATACACTGATAAATTACGAGCGCCGCACGACACTCGTCTTCTCGAATCCTGCAACGAAAGAAGAATTATACCGTGTCGAGAATGTGTCACTGCCGCTCGGTAAAAATTATTCAATCATTTTTGTGGGTTCAAATAAAAAATACAATGCAATTATACAGCAGGAATTTTAGCAACTGACGGCATGCGTCCGTGAGATTTATTACCGTAAATTTCCGGCGACCTTAAAAAAGTTGGATGGTGTTTCACTTCAATTTTCCGTATATTCGTGCTTACTTTGGTGCATCTTTAATTATTGAGTTTGCTTTTATTTCATGGATACAACCACGACTCCTATCGACCTTGAATCGCTCAAGCAACAGTTTACAGACTTTCTCAAACGCAAGCAATATCGTAATACGCAAGAGCGTTATAGAGTTCTCGACCGGATCGCTGAGCTCGACAAACACTTCAGTGCCGATGAGTTGTATTTCTACATGAATTCCAAAAGCGACCGGATTTCCCGAGCAACGATTTACTCCACACTCGACCTGCTCACCAAATGCACCATCCTCATGAAACATCGCTTTCAGGGTGAAAGCGCACATTTTGAGCTCGCCTCCCGTATGCCGGATCATGATCATCTCATCTGTGTAGAATGCGGACACATTATTGAATTCCGCGAAAAAGCTATCGTCACTCTCCAGCAGAAAGTCTGCGAAGAGTTTGGCTTCAAACCCATGAAACACTCCCTGCAAATCTTTGCAATATGTCCGGATACGACAAAGTGCGAGCACAATAAACAATAATCCGGCGACCGGCTTCATGGCGGCAACAGGTGACCTCATCAACGAAAGAATAAGCGGGATGAGCAGACAAAGCCCTAATTTTCATTCTTTATATCTTAATTGACTTACAACATACGAATTTATGTCTAAAAATCTTGTAATTGTGGAATCTCCGGCGAAGGCGAAAACGATTGAAAAATTCTTGGGTGATGACTTTACCGTGCGTGCCTCCTATGGTCATATTCGCGACTTGGCAAAAGGCGATATGGCGATTGATACTGCCAATGGTTTTCTGCCGATTTATGAAATCTCGGATGATAAACACAAGCTCGTCGCCGAGTTAAAGAAATTAGCAGGCGCCGCACAAACAGTATGGCTCGCCACTGACGAAGACCGCGAGGGAGAAGCAATTGCATGGCATTTATATGAAGCTCTCGGACTTCAGAAAAAAGACACCAAGCGTTTTGTGTATCACGAGGTTACCAAGCCTGCTATTCTCAAAGCCATCGCCAATCCTCGCGGAATTGATTATAATCTCGTCAATGCGCAGCAAGCCCGGCGCGTCCTCGACCGCCTGGTGGGTTTTGAACTCTCTCCCGTTCTATGGAAAAAAATCAAACCTGCTCTCTCGGCAGGACGCGTGCAGTCGGTAGCCGTTCGCTTAATCGTTGAGCGTGAACGTGAAATCAATGGATTCGAAAGTTCATTCGCCTATCGCGTCACGGCTGAATTCATTGTGGGAAAAGATGCCACAAAAATACTTTCAGCGGAATTACCGAAGCGTTTTGCTACCGCACAAGACGCCGAAAATTTCCTCAAACGGTGTATCGGAGCTGATTATTCGATTAAAAATCTTGAAGTCAAGCCCGGCAAGAAATCTCCCGCACCTCCCTTTACTACCTCGACCTTACAGCAGGAAGCCAGCCGTAAACTCGGACTCTCGATTACCCAAACGATGATGATTGCACAAAAGCTCTACGAAGCCGGGCATATCACATACATGAGAACTGACTCCGTGAATTTATCGGAAGTAGCCCTTGGGCTCGCAAAAGATGAAATCACAAACGCCTGGGGCGAACGCTACTCCTCTCCACGTAAATACACGACTAAATCATCCGGCGCGCAGGAAGCACACGAAGCAATCCGTCCGACGTATTTTAATCATCATACCGTCGATGGTGACTCGGGTGCAAAACGTTTATATGACTTGATTTGGAAACGTTCGATTGCCTCTCAGATGGCGGACGCGCAGCTCGAGAAAACGGTGGCAACGATTTCTATTCATGGTGCAACGAATCAGGATTTACTTTTTGGTAACGATCCAGATATCAAAAATCGCGCTTCCCTTCCCGAAGAACTCGTAGCAACGGGCGAAGTGCTGAAATTTGACGGGTTTTTGAAGGTGTATTTGGAGTCCACGGACGAAGAAAACGACACTGATGAATCGAAAATGCTGCCACCGCTGAAGATCGGGGAATTGCTCGACCTGAAAGCCATGCTCGCGACACAGAAATACGCCAAGCCTTCGCCGCGCTATACGGAGGCAAGCTTGGTAAAGAAGCTCGAAGAACTCGGAATCGGACGCCCCTCGACGTATGCACCGACGATATCTACAATTCAAAAACGTGAGTATGTAGTCAAAGAAGACCGCGACGGAAAATCACGGGATGTACAGATTTTGTCGCTGATAAATGACACCATCAGCAGTCAAACGAAAAACGAAAATTATGGCGCAGAAAAGTCGAAACTCTTCCCGACAGATATCGGGAATGTCGTGACAGACTTCCTGATCGAACACTTCAAGCAGATCATGGATTATAACTTTACGGCAAAAGTAGAAGGTGAATTTGACCTTATTGCCGATGGTAAGATTGTATGGAATGATATGATTAGCGAGTTCTATACTCCATTCCACAAAACCGTGTCCGATACGATGGGTAATGCAGCCAAGTCCACCGGCGAACGGAAACTCGGCGCACATCCAGAAACAGGACAAATGGTTTCCGCACGCGTGGGACGCTTTGGTCCGATGATTCAGATCGGCGAAGGTAAAGATGCAAAATTTGCGAGCTTGCGTTCAGACCAATCTATTGAAACAATTGAGCTTAGCGCGGCACTCGAATTATTCAAGCTACCACGTATCGTTGGAGAATTAGAAGGCAAGCCAATTAAAGTAGCAATCGGAAGATTCGGTCCCTATGCTCAGCATGATGCAAAATTTACCTCGCTCGAAGCTACCGACGATCCATTTACCATCACGGCAGAGCGTACGATAGAACTCATTCTTGCCAAGCGTACGGCAGACTCGAAGAAAGTCATTAAAGAATTCCCTGAAAATACCGACGTGAAGGTACTCAACGGTAAATATGGACCGTATATCGTCGTTGGCAAGCAGAATGTAAAAATCCCGAAAGATAAAGTTCCGGCAGACCTCACGCTCGAAGAATGCCTCAAGCTCGCAGGCGCGGATGCTCCACCAGCAAAGAATGGAAGCACCGCCAAGCCGGCAGCGAAAAAGACCACCAAAACCGGCAAGCGTACCGTCTGATATTCATTCACAGAACGGCTCTTAAATGTTAAAGGGCGTAGAAATTGATTTTCTACGCCCTTTGGCGTTATAAAAAGGTACACATCGTATCACGGAGAGCTGATACCAAAGTGAGCCTTTCGCATTTGCGGATTGCTCAATCTACCGAATAAAATCCAAGATTCTCGTAGAGCTTTTCGGCGGGAAGATTCCCTTTCGTGACGTAAAGTTCAACGTGTTTGTATCCTGCTTCAGACAGCCGTCTGAGTACATATCGGAGAAGTTCGCCCGCCATGCCACGTCCTTTAAATTCTTTTGAGGTAATAACATAGGGAATAAATGGAGTGTCATTATGAATACTGACAAACACCGCAGCCGCAATATTCCCTTCCACGAGAATTGCCCCTGACGCAGATACGACAAGCGGACCATAGCCGCCATTGATGACCCTCGAGACCTCATCGATTGCATCATCGAGCGACTCTCCTTCATAGTCAATTGTATCACGATAGGCATCAAGGAATGCCTGCCCTATTTCCTTATACCGTTCTGTAGGCAGCGGTATCACCGGATGAACAGGTCTGGAATCCGGCACCATTTGTTGCTGAAGATCATAGAGAAGTCTAATTTTTAGCGGCTGGTTCAGATTGTCCATAGTATTGCCGTAAACAAAGGTAATTACAAAAATAGCGATGACCCGTTTACCTCCGAATCATCGCTATCTGTTACTGCTTAATGCTGCTGAATTTTACAATCCGCCGAGCAATTGTTTTTTCAGTTTTTGCCATTTTGTCGCCGGCGGCGGCTCAGGAACTACCGGTGCTGCATAATCCGGTTCAGCGGGTCGACGAGTGTAACGTGATTTCGACGGTACACGGCGTTTGGGCTGCGCAGCCGGTGCCGGCAAGAGACTTTGAATCTCATAGGCATCGCCCATGAGCTCTTTAATCTCTGCTTGATTCAGCTGCCGCCATGAGCCGGGTCGCAGGGTATCGGTTGAGAAGAGATTCGCAAAACTCTTCCGTTCGAAGGTTAATGTCTCGAGATCGTTTTTCTTGAGTGCCGAACGGATTGCTTTCGGATTGGCAATTCTGGAGGCAACGGAAATAACGGTATTTCGGGTATTTGCGCTCACGAGATCGACTTTAATTGTTTCGTTTAAGTCTTTGCAAAGGGTAAGCTCAAGCTTCGCGATTTCTTTGGGAGTGAGTACTTTATGTACTTTGATATGGTATTCTTTTTCGAGCAGAGCAAGAGGCGACGTAGCAGAACTTTTGTGGGTACGGTCATTGGTAATAATGATAATACCATGTGAGGCTTTATCGAGGCATCCGATCGGGAAATTCCATTCTTTTTTACGGTGCATCATCTGATAGATGGAGTTTTGTTTTTCCATCGAACCGGAAATCTGACGCGGTTTGTTCATCACTATATAGACACCGGGCTGCTTTGGCATCAGGGCGATTGTATCCGTCACGATAGTATCGCGGATAATGGCTACAGGCAGATTCTGATGTGGCGCAGGTACCGAATTTACGATGACCTTGCCGTCAGTGATTTGTTGCAGACAGATTTTGGGCGACGCATAATTAAGACGGGTCAATGCTTTGAGCAGAGTAATGGTCTTGACGCGTGCTTTGGGCTGAAGTGGTTCTTTGTTCTTTTTGAACGGTTTGTTGTTTTTACTCCGATACGGCGATCTGTTTTGCTGATAGTTTCCGCGTCCGTCGTCATCGCGGCGATATCCGCCCCGATAATCATTTGGTCGGTTATTATAGCCGTATCCGCCGCCGCCGCCCGGTGGACGGTATTGAGGGGTACGTGGACGATAGCCGCCGTCGGAATTCCCGTAGCCTGACCGTGCCGGCGGATAGGGACTTCTCGGTGTATCGGAATAGTTCGGTCGGTCGGAATGGTAAATACCTTGGCGCGGATAGTCCGGTCGGGCATTACCGCTCCGCATTTGCGGGTCACGGTTGTAATTACCGTAATTATCAGGCTGACGGCTACGACCATAGCCGCCGTATTGTGGGTTTGTCCGTGCAGGATGTCGGTCTGACTCGTTGCTTTCGGGTTGTTTTTCGTCGTCCTCGTTCATAATAATTGCTGAAAAAGGTGGATAAATAGTTAATGAGAATGTGTTCGGTTATAAGATAGTTACTGCAATCTTTCCCCTACACTGCAGATTTAAGAGACACAATTTGTTTAATTTTCCAACCCGCCGGTCACGATTTTCGCTGTGCGAGTGATTTTATTCTTCGGCGATATCTCGCCGGTATCATACTGAATATAGTCGAACGTAGTAATTTGAACTTCCACACCATTGACTCTGCGGTCGTCATTGATCGGCGCTTGCTGAAGTCAAGCTCAACGCCGAGTCGATGTAATTTTTTAACGGCTGAGGTTTCCCATACGCGTTTGATAATGCTGTTGATAATCGGAAAATAATCAACGTAGGTCGAATAAAATCCATCATAAACATCCGAGCGTATCGACCCGTATTCTTCAAATTCCCAGGCATTTTCACCGGGCTTGAGCAGATCCAGCAGAACAGATTTTTTCCACAGACACGCCACGACCGAAGCCCTGTATATTGTTCCCTTCGACACCACTCCTACCACATCATTATACCGTTTATCGGGCTTTGTTGAGGGATTAAGGCGCACATAATTGACGTCATTGTCTGTCGCCCAACGGAAGAGTTGATCCACTTTTTCCGTATTGACCGGACCGGAGAGCATCAAGTCCTCAAGGAATAAAAATACATACTCCTCTTCCAGGTCCTGCAGGGCTCGAATGAGATTGTCAGACCATGAACGGTCTTGCCCGACATTGATAACACTGACTGAAGGATAGTGCGGTCGCAACGAATTGGCTAATAGATAGATTGGATACGGACAATTTCCCCAAAATTGCCGAAACAGCTCAAAGAAAGGCTGCCAAACATCTGCATAATTATCGCATGAAACCACGAGAACAGCACATTTTTTCATCATTTCATCGCTTTCAAATCGGTGGTGTTTTGCATCAAAATCCCCTTATGCGATGAATTTTCGCACGAATTTACACAATCTCTCGGAATCTACAGCCCAATTATATTTTTTTTCTGCGGCTTTTCTTCCGTTTTCACTCATTTTCTGTACGTCGGCGTGCCGCATTTGACGAATGGCAGCAGCAATTTTCTCCGGTGTCGAACAGTCCGCCACGATACCTGCCCCGGTCTCCAAAACGACTCTTTTCATCGGAACTGCCTCCGAGACGATGACCGGCTTGCCGCATGCCATATAGTCGAACAGCTTGTTGGCAATTGTATGATTCATATGCTCATCCGGCGTATACGGCAGCATTCCCACATCTATGCCGTCGTAGAGAACAGCCAAGTCTCTCAAAGGATACGCTCCAGAAAGCTCGATGCGATCCCGTACAGAGGATTGCTCTCTGATGGCTGCAATTTCATCAAAGGTCTCGCCTGTACCGGGCATTGTCAAGAGAATGTCACTTTGTTCTTCTGCTACTTGTATGAATCCCTCTACCAATCGATTAAGCCCCCTGTGCATCGTAAAATATCCATGATGAGCAAATACTCTCGGAGGCGATCCACAAGTTTTGGTAACATGCTCAAAGAGCTCCAGTTCCGGCGTGTTTTGCACGAGCACCATGTTTTCTGGTGACGTTCCGTACGCCCGATGCAGCCGTTCGATTTGTTCGTCACAGACAATGATAATTCCATCGGATGCCTGCACGGCGCGCTTTTCGATCCAATCCGGTACGCGGAGTGTATTGACCAGCAGGCGTAGTATAAATTTGGATTGATATTTTTTCCAGCCGCGCATAGCCCCGGGGTAATTTTCAGCCATATCTATCAGCGCGGGTATTCCGAGCGTATGGGCTACATTCGCCGATGCTTCGGCAATTAACATCTCACGGGTGATTATGATCTGCGCGCCTGTCTGCCTTGCTGCCGAGAGAATTTCTTTCTGCCAGAATGGATTGATGGAGAGAGGATTACTGCGCCAAAAAGGAAGGTGCTTACCGACACGGAGAATAGTAACGCCTTGATATACTTCACGTTCGGGTGCCCCTTTGAACCACCGGGACAGTACGGTCACTTCATGCCCGTCTTTCAGCAATGCGCGGCAGACTTTCTCCGCGCGCACTTCATCGGGAATCCTGATTCCCATCACGTATAAAATTTTCGCCACAGGCGCTTCCTAGTCTTGATAATAATATTCCGGCCTGAATTATTCCGCCCACACACCCATTGCAGCAAATTTTTCACGTCGAAGCTCGACAAGACGGTCAGCAGGAATCGCTTGTACTTCTTTCAATTCCTCCAAAAGCACAGCTTTCAGAATTGCGCTCATCATTTCGGAATTACGATGCGCCCCGCCAATCGGCTCGGGGATGATTCGATCGATAATTTTCTGTTTTTTTAAGTCCTCTGCCGTGAGCTGCAATGCCTCTGCCGCCTGCTCTTTGTAATCCCAGCTCCGCCATAAAATACTCGAACACGACTCGGGTGCAATTACCGAATACCAAGCATTTTCAAGCATCAGAATACGGTCGCCGATTCCTATTCCCAGTGCGCCGCCACTTGCACCTTCACCGATGACAACAATAATAATCGGTACTTTTAGACGCGCCATTTGCAGTAAATTCGCAGCAATTGCCTGCGCTTGTCCCCTGTCCTCGGCTTCAATACCGGGAAAGGCACCGGGCGTATCGAGGAGGCAAATGACCGGTTTGTTAAATTTTTCAGCTAACTCAAACATCCTGCTCGCCTTACGATACCCCTCCGGATTCGGCATCCCAAAATTCCGATAGACATTCGACTTGGTATCACGCCCCTTTTGATGACCGACGACCACGACTGACTGCTCGCCAAGCTGCGCGAGACCACAGACAATTGCCGGATCGTCACGGAACGAACGGTCACCATGTAATTCGATGAAATTACTGAAGGTAGAATTGCAATAATCTAGGGTATACGGACGGTCGGGGTGACGGGCTATCTGCACCCGCTGCCAGCGCGTGAGATTACTGTAGATTTCTTTGCGGAGCTCCTCGACTTTGGATTGTAATTCCGCGATTTGAGGTTCGATGTCGAGCGAACCCGCCAGTGAACGCATTTCTGCGATTTTTTTCTCTAATTCGAGAACAGGTTTTTCGAAATCAAGGGTAAATGTAGTAGCCACTATTTCCGCCAATATAATTTGAGACAAATATCTAAGTCAAGTGAGAATGAGTACTTCTCTGCGTAATACCGATTCAGTTCTTCAATCGCAGATGCCGAAAGTGCAGGAGTAGAATTGAGACCTGCTAAGCTGATAAGACCGATTTTACCGTAGGGAATAGATGAACTTTCCGTCGGATAGACTCCTACCAGACTTTTCCTCCCGGTAAGTACACTCCATAGCCCGTGAAGGGTAGATTGTGTATTCTGCGCCAGCAAAAATACGAGTGGCAGCCCAACTGTCAAAAGAAAAACACTACCGAGGATATCAATTCCACGTTTTACCACACGATTACGAAACGTCATCAGACGCAGATTCGGAAGAGCCGGCTTGGTACCCGTCACCTCGGCGACGAGCCGCGAGACAATCAATTCTTCGTAGTTTTCTGCTGTATGTACCTTAATATGCGGCTGTAGCGTGCCGGAGACCGCAAGTGTTTCAATAGCAATTCCCGGGTCGGTGATAATAATTTCCGTTAACTGAAAGTCGGCAATAAGTTTTTGAATATATTCATAATTCCCGATGACCGGATACGAGCTGTATGTCTCGACCATCCGATGAATTTCTGTGGATATCATTCCGACAACGGTAGATTGCCCCGATTCACGTTCGGTAATTCGACGGATAATGCCGGCAGCATTGTCATTCATCCCGACAATTCCAATACGGCGCATTCCGGTAGTACGATTCAGGGAATTCCACAATCCTATCCCCCACCGCACGAGCACCGCCCCAATGAGTGTAAAGGCAATCATCATCAGCAGCACTCCACGACTAAATGCATATTCTTTGAAAAAATATGTCAGCGACGAGAGCGCGAAAAACGCCACCATAAGACCTGATATCACCTTCCGAATCGGATATTTACCTTCGTAATACCCCTCGACAGCCAGCATAGAAAACACAAAAGCAGCCGTCACTGCAAGAAATACTACCGGATAAGCAAAGGACGGAAAGGCGAGATAATGTCCGAATCGAAGGTGCGTCGCCAGCAAAAGCGAGGCATTGAGCAGAAGAATATCGAGTAGAAAGATGATAACAACCGAACCGCTTTTGGAGGCATACGCGATGAGTGAACGGAGCCAAATACCCGCTTGCAGGAGAAATAAAAAGAGTTTCGAACGGCCGTAATGCTTGCGGGCAAAAATTACCATTGCCTCATAAAATACTTTCACCTCATTCATCGAACTGCGGCGGGTGCTCTCACCCTTGAAATGCAGGGTCGTCGTTTTGGGATAATACGCTGTCTTCCATCCCGCATTCGAAGCACGGAAGCAGAGGTCTAAATCCTCGCCATACATGAAAAAATCTTCGTCGAATCCGCCGAGTGCCTGCAGCATAGGTGTACGGCAGAACATAAAAGCGCCGATGAGTGCATCGACATAATACTCGTCATTTTCGGAACGGAAAGTCTGATTATAGCGGGCAAAAAGCGGTGATGTGGGGAATAGTTTTTGGAGTCCGAAAAGCTTACAAAAGCTCGCCCAGGGGGTAGGGAATCCTCTGCGGCACTGCACCTGAAATGAACCGTCGGCATTGAGTACTTTGCAGCCTGCGATCCCCACTTCGGGGTGAGTATCCATGTATTCTTTCATCACGTCGAGCGTATCTTCGGAGAGAATTGTATCGGGATTGAGCAGCAGTGTATAGTTCCCCTGCGCCTGCGTAATTCCGACATTATTTCCTCTGCCGAATCCCAGATTTTCTCTTGATTCAATCCATGTGACATGCGGAAAGAGCGGGCGCAGATATTCAACCGAGCCGTCGGTGGAATGATTGTCCACGACGATGACTTCGACGTCTAACTGCGTGGCGGCACGTTCGATTGAACGCAGACATTGCAGCAAAAAATCTCTCACATTGTAATTGACAATGATGATAGTTAGCGGCGGCTTCGTATTTTTGCCCAATACAATCATAGTTTTTTGGTAATTCGTAATGCTTTCCGGCGGCGGCAAATTTACCGTATTATACCCGAACCGCCAACATATTCAGCCCATTCTGCAGCTTTCTATCCGTGAAAAAACTCCTGCTCTTTGATATTGATTCGACGCTCATTACCATGAAACGCAGCGCCCAGCGTGCGATAATGCGTCATGCAGCACTGCAGGCATTTGGCTATGAAATCCCGGAAAGCGCCGTACCGCCGCTCTCGGGAAAGACAGACCGGCAGATTATCGCCGAAATCGTTGCAAACCTCGCATTATCAACCGCCGACATCGAGACCGTCACACAGAAATTCCTCTCCGGACTCCGCGAAATCACTCCTATTCACAGTACATCTCTCACCGTATCGGCTCTCTCAGGCGCCCGTGAGCTCATCGAATATTGTCATGAGGATACGTCCGTTGCCTTAGCACTCGTAACGGGTAACAACCGCGAATGCGCGTATTTCAAGCTTGCCCCGATTGGGCTTGAACGGTATTTCCCGATTGGCGCATTCGGATGTGATCATCATGACCGCCGAATGCTCCCTCCGCTTGCGATTGAGCGGGCGCATTCAGCATATCCGAATGCGGAGTTTACTCCCAAAAACACACTTGTCATCGGTGATGCACCGGGTGACATTGCCTGCGCTCAAGCCAATGGAATACCTATACTTGCCGTGGCGACCGGACGGTATTCGGCCGACGAACTCCGCGCTTTGGGAGCCGATGCGGTGGTAGCCGACTTCAGCGACCGGGCATATATAATTTCAACGATTAATAGTTTAGTACAGTGACATCAACAACCAAATCACACGTGGGAATAATCATCGCTTTAGACGGTCCTGCCGGCTCCGGCAAATCGACCACGGCACGCATGGTCGCCGAGAAGTTGGGCTATATATATATTGATACCGGCGCTATGTACCGCGCTGTGACCCTCGCAGCAGTTCGCAAGGGTATCTCTCTTGATGACAATGAATTAGCAGCGCTTGTGGGTACTGTACGTGTTACGCTTGAACAAAGTCCGACCGGACAGCGCACACTGCTCGACGGACAAGATGTGAGTGCCGAAATTCGACTGCCGGAGGTGACGCAGCATGTAAGCCGCGTGAGTGCATCGGCAGCAGTCCGTGAGGCAATGGTAGCCGCGCAGCGTGCCATAGGTATTCGCGGTGGCGTGGTGATGGATGGCCGGGATATTGGTACGGTCGTCTTTCCTCAGGCAGAGCTAAAAGTATTCATGACCGCATCGATTGATGAACGTGCCAAGCGCAGGGCAAGTGAATTGCAACGCAAAGGAATTGATACTTCGGCTGAAATTATTGCCATAGAAATTGAAGAACGTGACCGCTATGACAGCAATCGGGAGATTTCACCGCTCCGGCAGGCGTCGGATGCCCGGCTGTTGGATACGTCATCGCTTTTACCGGAAGAGCAGGCAGAGATAATTACGCAGTGGGCGCGGGACATTGTAGATACTAACATTAGCATAGGATTGTGAGACAATAGTATGGTTCGATTCAACAACCCCTTAAAAAATTTCGCCTATCTCTGCTATCGCTGGATAAGCGCGTTTATTGATCCCGTAAAACTCGTGCGGGCTGTTCCTAATCTGCTGGGATTTATCGGCGACTGGCTGCGCTACAAACGCATGCCCGGCGCAGAAAAAACGCGATTCATCGATTCGTATCCGAATATTCATGACAAGACTTCGACTACACCGTTTCTACGGCATTACTTTTATCAGGATATCTGGGCATTTCGTAATGTTGTCGATTCCAAAACTCCCTGGCATGTCGATGTAGCGTCACGAATTGATTATGTCGTAATGCTCACTGCCGTAACTCACGTAACATTCATAGATATAAGACCATTACTCGCTGATTTAACCAATTTTGACTCACGTGCCGGTAGCATTCTCGCTATGCCGTTTGAGGATAATTCCGTACCCTCTCTCTCTTGTCTGCATGTCGCTGAGCATATCGGACTCGGACGCTACGGCGACCCTCTTGACCCTGAAGGCACCAAAAAAGCATGTAAAGAGCTCGCCCGCGTTCTTGCAAAAGGCGGTAATCTTTATTTCTCCCTACCGGTCGGCAAGCCGCGATTGTGCTATAATGCGCATCGTATTCATTCTCCGGAAACGATATTGGAGTATTTTTCCGATCTGAAGCTTGTCAAGCTCTCGGGCATTGACGACGAGAATCATTATTTCCCGACGATTGAGCGATCGGTATTAGATTCATCGAATTACGCGTGCGGACTATTTCATTTTACTAAAGAATAAAGGCGCATCGTGACTGAGAAAATCGCGGCTATGGTCGTCACATATAATCGACTCGAATTACTCAAAGAGACCATCGCAGGGCTTCGAGCTCAGACACATCAGCCGGATGAAATTGTTGTCGTCAATAATTCAAGTACCGACGGAACGCTCGCCTGGCTAGAACAGCAAGCGGATATTACGATCATCACGCAGCCGAACTGCGGAGGCGCCGGTGGATTCGCGACCGGAATGAATTATGGGTATGAACAGGGCTACGACTGGATATGGTGCATGGATGACGACGTCGTGCCGATGCCTGACTGCCTGGAGCAGCTTCTCCGTTTTCCGGATTCATGTATGATTCGTGCGCCGTTCCGCTTCGAAGCCGGCAGTGATGCGCTGCCGCAGGATACACTTGAATTTAACTTCCGTAATCCATTTCGATCTTTGTGGAAACGGATGTTTACGGCTACCGATATTCGTGGAGAAAGTATTATAGCAGAAGGGCTTACATTTGAGGGGCCGATGATACACCATTCGGTCATTTCGGCAATCGGACTCCCCGATACACGGTTCTTTATCTTCGCCGACGACTCTGATTTCTTTATCCGGGCTTTGCGTGCCGGCTATGCGTCGAGAATTATTTTCAAGGCACGTATGGAGAGAAAAATTCCATATATTTCCCGGAAATCTCCGCCGTGGAAGGCGTATTACGAACTCCGCAATATCATCCTTCTAGACATGCGATACGCATCGTTGAGCGTCAAGCTCGTACGTCCGCTCTATTACTTTCTGAAAATCTTCCTCCAATCCGGCGATTCTGCCACTCGAAAAAGTTTACTCAAAGGTTTTTTGCATGGCATTATTCAAAAACTGGACTAATTATCAGGCACTTAAAACCCGGCTACGCGGACAGAATTCCCGACAGATAATCGAGAATTTTATGTCCCTTTCGACAGTGCAGGTGCTCGGATATGTCTTTCCGCTGATACTTCTGCCATATTTAATCCGCACCTTAGGTGCTGAAAAATACGGACTTACCGAGACTGCCGCTTCATTTCTCGGTATTTTTCTCTTGCTGACCAACTATGGATTCTCCTATTCTTCATCTCGGCAAATAGCGATTCATCGTGACGACAGCACGAGAGTTGGCGAGATTTACAGCGCGGTGATGTTCCTCAAGTCAATGTTCATGGCGGTTACTTTTACAGCGGTGCTTGTGTTGACATATTCCTTCCCGAAGTTTGAAAGAGAGAGAACGCTGTATCTATGGAGTTTTGGGGCAATTATCGGCGATGTACTGTTTCCGATCTGGCTCTTTCAGGGGCTCGAGAAAATGCGTTATATTTCACTCCTGAATATCTCGGCGCGAGCAATTATTCTGGGTTTAACTCTCATATTTGTGCGCCGGCAAACGGATTATGTGCTGGTGCCGGTTATTAATTCAGCAGGACTCATTATCATCGGAATCAGCAGTATTATCATTGCGCGGCGCAAGCTTGGAGTGCATTTCCGTATGCCCGCCTCCGATGAGCTACGGTTTCAGTTGCGTGAGGGCTGGAATACATTTATTTCCGGAGTCTCGATTAATCTGTATACTCAGGCAAGGGTATTTATTTTCAGTTTATTTGCCTCGGAGACCATTACCGGCTATTATTCGGTTGCTCAGCGGATTACGGGAATTTTTCAGGTATTTCCGCTTATGACGCTGCTCAACGCAGTTCTGCCGCGGCTGAATCATCTCTATTCTGTCAACCGCGCTCAGGCAGTAGGAATGCTCCGTACATTCCAACGCTATTCATCCTATTACACCGCTGCAATGGTTGTTGGTTGCATTGTTTTTGCACCATTTATTATTCAGGTAATCTCCGGGAAAACGAATCCGGAAATTATCTTAACTTTTCGTCTGTTAATCGCCGGGGCAGCAGTCGCAAATTTCAACATTTTCAGAGTGCATTACTTTATTATCAGTGGTAATTTCAAGATGTTTTCTTCTTTGCACAGCATAGCAAGCGGCATCGGCATACTTCTTATGCTCGTACTGACATATTGGTATCTCCATATAGGTATGGCTATTGCGATACTACTTCTGGAGACGGGAATATTGGCGGCGACAGTTGGAAAAACGCGCGCACTGTTTAGAAAGGAACTGCAAGGAACATGAGAAAACACCACTCCATACTTGACACCGTACGAGCTCTGCCCCGCAATCCGGTGACTGTGATCGGTACAATTTTGTTCCTATGCTGCACCTTGGGCGTACTTCTTCCGGTGTATCTGCTTTTTGGTGAAATAATTGCCCTCATTGTTGTGAGTGCAATCGCTGCAATTGCGCTCTGTATTCTCAAGCCGACATGGTGGATTTACGGTGTATTGCTGTCAACGTATTTTTTTTATGGCAAATCATCGACCGAAGAAACCTCGCTGCCCCTTCTGTTGGCAATGGCCTATCATGCGTCGCTGTTTGTGTGGATTTTTAATCATGTGGTTCTCAAAAAACAGCGATTCATCAAACATTGGACCGACTTATTATACCTGCTTTTTCTCGTTTTTCTGGCGCTCAACGGAAGTTTGTCGGCTCTCAATGATGTAGATTTTTTGAACTGGATTAAAGGCTGGCAACTGTTTCTCATTGTGGTGTATTATATCCCGATTCGTGAGATTTTTACTGAGAAAAAGCAACAAAATATTTTGTTGGCAATTTGTGCAGTAGTCCTTA
Organism: Bacteroidota bacterium; assembly: GCA_052035765.1. Classification (GTDB taxonomy): domain Bacteria; phylum Bacteroidota; class Ignavibacteria; order Kapaibacteriales; family UBA961; genus JADJXV01. Next base: position 3,960 of record JBPOHH010000379.1, on the reverse strand, counting down.
CAATTCAAGGAATATCAAACATTTACCTTTACAAGGCAGCGCTGTCGAATTTCAAATTCGCCTCTCAGCTGATGTATGTCGGAATACGTCAGGGTGCAGCTGTATTTGCTGTGGCATGCCTGACGACGATCACAGGAGTGCTCTTTACCCGGAATACCTATCTCCGTCTGATTTTACTCTGTTTTCATATTTTTTGTTTTGGAGTATTACTCGTTTCTCTTTCCCGGGCTGCCTGGGTGGGCTATGCTGCCGGTATGCTGCTCATCGGACTCGTCATGCGGGGTCAATACCGTAAGAATTTCATAGTTGGTACACTCACTTTATCCTGCACGATGCTGCTGGTGGGATATGTATTTTTCGGACGGTACTTTGATGTAGCAACGAAGGTGGTCAATCAACGATTTAGTTCGAGTGCGAAATTCGCAACCGATCCTTCGTATTTAAGCAGAACGTATGAAAACAATGTACTCATTGAGGGTATCACAGACTATCCTCTCGGCGGTGAAGGTCTACAGAATTCGCACAACCGGTATGATGCCATTAACCGGTATACGGTTATCAATACCTATGCCCATAACAATTATCTAGGTTCGGCGCAAAAAATGGGTATTCCCCTTGCCGCGCTGTATTTTGGGATACTTCTTGGTTTGTTTATTCGTAACTGGCTTATCACAATGCGAACGTCGGACCCTCGGAGTCTGTTTTTTGCTATCAGTTCGCTTTCCGGACTGTCAAGTATGTTTGTCTTTAATTTCGTCGGCAGCATTTTTGACCAGCGTGAGGGTGTTTTTTTGGTAGCCGTGCTCTTCGCATTTTCATTTATAGCTACCTATCCCTCAGGGCGTGACATGTATTTTTCGAATAAAATTCGCCTGCCTGAATAATTGACGGTGTATGGCTGCGAAAACATAGTTAATTTTGCAGATAATCTGTGTCTAATCCCCGCTTCGGTTCTGTTTACTCTATCTCATACCCCAAAAATCTTCATGAAACCATCGCTTCTTGATTCTGATTTTGGTACGCCGATTCGACGTACGATTTTCCGAGCAGTATGCTTTTTTATTCTCTCAATCTTCATAGCCCGGCTTGGCTATCTCCAGATAATTCAAGGGAATGTCTATCGCTTGAAAGCAGAAACACAGGCGATTAAGCAGATCATGATCGACCCTTTCCGGGGGAATATTTTTGATCGGAACGGCAAGATTATTGTTCATAATGCAGCTTCCTTTTCCGTGACAATTACTCCCAATGAATTCCGAATAGAATCGATTCCTCTCCTTGCATCAATTCTTCAGGTGGATTCGGCCGATGTACGGCAGGCGTACGAAGAGTCGAAGCTCCTCTCCCGCGTAAAGCCGAATAAAATATACCGCGATGCTGACTTTCAAACACTCGCCGCACTCGAAGAAAATCATGACCTCCTCCCCGGTGTCGATATCGTCGTTGAATTCAAACGCCTCTATGAGTCCACCGCAAATATGGCGCATACTCTCGGCTTTACCCGCCAAATCTCCGAAGCACAGCTCAAAACCATGGGTGACTATTACGCACCGGGCGATATCGTCGGTTACTCAGGTATGGAAAAAACCTACGAAAATTACCTCCGCGGCGCTAAAGGCGTTCAAATGGTCGCTGTCAATGCCACCGGACAAAAAGTAGCAAGTTTTCAGGAAGGCGCCAATGATGTATTGCCCGAGGAAGGATTCGACCTGCATCTCGGTATCGATAAAGATATGCAGGAGTTAGCCGAACAGCTCCTCGAAGGACGTCAAGGGGCAATCGTCGCGCTCGACCCTAACAACGGCGAACTCATCGCTTTTGCCAGCAAGCCCGACTTCGACCTCCGCGCCTTCAGCGGTCGCACCCCCGGTAATGTCTATGGCAAGCTCCTGCAAGATGAATCAAAACCTCTCTTCAATCGCGCAACTCTCGCCGCCTACCCGCCCGGTTCGACCTGGAAAATGCTCATGGCAGCCGCCTGCCTCCAGGAAGGAATCATCACCCCAAGCACCACCGTAAATTGTTCCGGTGGCTTCTATTACGGCGGTCGCACCTGGAAATGCCACGGCGGTCCACACGGAAATATCAACGTACGACGAGCCATCCAAGCATCCTGCAATGCTTTTTTTAATGCCATGGGTCCACGCCTCGGTATTCAAAAATTCACCCAGTACGGGAGGATGTTCGGCTTCGGCGAAAAGACCTACATCGACATTCCCGAAGACACTCCCGGACTGCTCCCGTCGTATGATTATTACAAACGTCATCGCCTGAGTGAACGTGAAATGGAAGGCCGCCTCGTGAATCTCGGTATCGGACAAGGCGAATTGAATGTGACCCCTACCCAAATGGCAGTCTATTGCGCAGCACTCGCTAATGGAGGTACAATCTATCAACCGCATTTTGTGAATTCTATTTATAATCGAAAAACGAAGCGGATGGAACCGGTCATGACGGCAAACAGAGTCGTCAATATTCGACCCGATGTACTCCAACTCATCAAAGAAGGTATGTATGATGTGGTCAATGTACCCGGCGGCACAGCGCTCGCAGCACGCGTTGATAAGATTAGCGTCTGCGGTAAAACCGGCACTGCGCAGAATCCACATGGGCAAGATCACGCGTGGTTCATCTGCTATGCACCAAAGGAAAAACCCAAAATTGCAATGTGCGTGATGGTCGAGAATGCGGGATTTGGTGGTGTAATTTCCGCACCTATTGCCCAAAAAATGCTTCAGAAATTCTTCTATCCGCAATCGGACTCGACTAAACTCAAGCTCGATACGAATGCGCTCAAACAGCCGATAGCTCACGATGTTCAGGATTAAGCAACGAACGATGTATGTTGTTGTCATGCTTTGTGTTGCATGCATTGGCCTTGCCTGCAATTCACACAATTCTCCCTCCAAAACGACAATTACCCTCTGGCATTTCTGGAGTGAACCTCGCCAAAAGCAAGCGCTGACGGCGCTTATCAATCAATTTGAAAAGCTCCACCCGACAATCCATGTCGAGCTCACGGACTTGCAATGGTCTGACGGCAAGACCAAACTCATGCTCGGTTTTAACGCGCACACTGCGCCCGACGTCGTCCACCTCGGCTTCGAATGGATGCCCGAATTTATCACCTCCGGCGCGCTCAGTCCGCTCACGGATTCGCTCGCTCATGACACGAGCCGCTACTTCTCTCCTGCCCTGCAATCCCTTACCACGCAAGCACATATCTACGCTCTTCCCTGGACAATGAATACCCGCGCGATGGTGATTTCCCGGAAACTGATTCCGAATGTGGATTCGTTCCCGGCTCGAACTAAATTAGATTATGGTAAATATACATGGGATATGCTCCGCGCAATGAAAAAGCAACGTGGAATGTCAGGATTTTGGGGAATAAACTCCGCCGAACCTCACAATGTACTCAAAAAAACATTGCCGGTGATATGGAGCGCAGGAAGCAATCTTTTTACAAAAAATCCACTTGGCAGTACGTTCGACTCGGCAGCAGTTGCGGGGTTGGAATTTTACTTAGAAATGTGTGACGGCGGCGTGCAGGAACAATCCCGCACGCTCGACGATAAACTCCTTCAAGGAAAAACAGGAGCATGGATTACAGGACAATGGCTGCTCGACAAAGCGCATGAAATTCATGAAGATACAGCGTTTGTGGTGTTAGGACAAATTCCCACTTCGCATCTTGGTTTCATCGGCTACAGCATCCTCGGCGGTGATTGTCTTGCACGCTCTTCGCAGTCAACGCATAGCAGAGAAGCGGAATTATTAATTCAATTTCTGACGTCCTATCCACAATCAAGCGCGTTTTGCAAAACGGTATCCGATGCAGGATTTCCGGCGGATAAAGCGGTGTTTTCTCCTCAAAACACGGCAAAATACAATGATCATCAACGCAGTTTTCTCGAGCAGGTTCGCAATGCACGTCCACTACCGGCATCGCCCCACTTC
>JBPOHH010000322.1:0-1993 GCA_052035765.1 Bacteroidota bacterium | reverse complement strand
GGCGATAAACTGTTGCCATATCGTAAGCTTAGTGCGTTGAGATACTGATTGGGTGGATAATTCGAGTGAGGTGAGGTTCGACTGCGCTCTGCTGTAATTCGCTTCGCGGGAAAACCCGTTAAAAAGGATATATTGTGCGCCGAGATTCATGGAGTAATAATTAGCAGGAGAGGAAAAGCCGCCCGGAATATTGACTTGTCCACCGCCATCTACATTGAGTCGGCGGGAGTAGCCCATGTTGAAATTTATCGAAGGAAGGAATTGACCGAATCCACCCTGCACATCAGCTGCTGCAGCCTGTATCTGTGCATTGGCGAGCTGCACGTCAAAGTTTTGCTGACCGGCTATTTTGAGGCAATCATTGAGCGAGTAGGAAATGGAAGCAGCGCCCGTGGTCTGAGCGCGAAGGGAAAAGGAGGCAATAGAAAAGCTAAGTGCCATACATAGAAATACGTAAGCGACGTTCATCATTGATCCTAAATTAATTGTACAGTTTGTGATTGTATCGGCTGAAGGCAGGCAAATACCCCTTTTGTCGGGCGGCTATAACGCAGGCTACTTTTATTTGTTGCACCTGTTCTAATATATACATTGGCAGCGCTTATGCCTACAGAATTCATGCCTCTTCATTGCTGCCAAACATTAGATTTATCAGCAAATATACGCATTCTATAGAGGTATAATGAGTAATCTCTTTTGGTAGAGTGCAGGAGAGACATCCTGTCGTACGGAAGGATTAATTTTTCCGACGATGAGAAATACTTTGGAGAAACGCGGCAAAGGAGAGGTTGTCGGCAGTTGGGTCTTTGGGAGATGTATCCTGAGGAGCAGGGTGTACGGGGGCTTTACCCGCAGGAAGTGTTGCTGCAGGAGCAATAACCGGAGTAATATCTGCAAGAGTGGTAATCGAATGGTCCGTCGTCCCGACGACAAGCGTACGGTCTCCAGCCTGAATAGTATAAATATTTGCTTTCTGGAGCGGCAGTCGCCCAAGTATCTTCATATCAACAGTTTGCTTATGAGGAGCAATTTTTGCCGAGTAGCGCTTGACGATAAAGAGTACGACGCCGAGTCCAAGAACGCAAAGCATGAGCGTGAGAAATGCATGGAGGAGATTTTCATCAATCATGGTAGGATGTTATCGTTTTAAATTACGCAAGCGATCTGTAGGATCTACGAGTGTTGTGATACGGATACCAAAATGTTTATCAACGACGACGACTTCACCTTCGGCGACTTTTTTACCATTGACGAGTACATCGACGGGCTCGCTGACGAGCTTGTCGAATTCAATCACCGAACCGCGACCGAGCCGCAAGATATCGCGGATGAGCATGCTCGTACGACCGAGTTCGATTGAAACCGGTAACTGTAAGTCGTAGAGAAGAGAGAGCTTAGAGTCGCCTGCTATCACTTGGTCTGCTGTCTCTTCGACCGATGGTAATTCAGGGAATTCGGGCGAATCAATCTCAATCCCAGTTCCGGCATCTAATGCATCACCAATTTCTCCGCCTTTGAGGAGGGCGTCAATTTCTTCTTGGGTCATAGCTGTTACTTTCTTTTGTAGAGAATATCTTGTTCGAATAAATCATCTTCGGTGAGCGGACGGATAATCCGAATCGCTTTTTTTCCGTCGGAAGGACCCGGTCGTGCGGCGAGCTTTCGTTTACCGTCAATGGTGACTTCAATTTCCTGATCGATATGGGTCGTCGTTCTGAGCACATCACCTACTTTCAGCTGGAGTAATTCCTCGACCGTAATCGAGGACTTGCCAAGCTCGGCGACGATTGGCAAATGCGTATGCGAAATTTGCTGCTTCATCACGGCTACATTCTCGCGCATGCGATGATTGGACTGAGAACCAAGTGTGGCAATTTGCTGGCGATTGAGGCGGGTGAGAACGTCTTCAAGTGGGAATGTCGGAAAACATAAATTCATTAAATATGAATGGATACCTACATTTACATCAAATGACACAATGACCACAATCTCC
>JBPOHH010000749.1:0-3936 GCA_052035765.1 Bacteroidota bacterium | reverse complement strand
TAAACTTATCGGATTGCACCGTAATCGGCGCGGATTTATCGGCAGTAGTAGAGAACGTGAGCTTGGCGTCGAGCTTGGTACCATCCTCGCCGGTGACCAATCCACGCAGAACAGTCACCTTCGGCGGCGCGACGACGATCTTTTCTTTCGGGCGGGTCACTAATTGATAGGTCGTGGTAATATCACCGCTGATATCATCGAGAATCGTTGTAAATGGCTTAATTATATTATAGTCACGACCAAGTGTCAACCTCGTCATAATCGCACCGTTGTGTTTGTTGGGATTAATAACCGAGTATAATTTCGCACCCACATTCCACATTTCACGGGTGAGCGACGGCTCGGAATAGTCCGCATTTGCCTGGATCGAACAGTCATCGGTAATCAAAATAAAGATCCGCTGTGCGTTCGGACGGAACTTCATAGTTGTTGCCTCGTGAATCGCCGTTGACGTCACTTCATCTCGTCCGCGAGCAGAGGCATCGAGGAAGAATTTTGAGAAAGCATCCGTAGAAGTCGTTGGCTCGAGTGTTGAGTAAATCTCTTCTCCGTAGAGTACGCATCCTATCCGGTAGTCAATTCCGCGTAATGACAGTGATTTCACGAAATTATCGACATTTGTCCGCACCGATTGGATCTCATCGCTCATACTGCCCGAACAGTCCATCAGGAGCACGATATCTGCCGGCATGGAAGTCTGCGAGGTCGTCTGCGAGAGGGATACCACCGTACGATTCGAGTCAGTGAGGTAGAAATTCCGTTTGGTAAGATTAGAAACATTCCGGCCAAATTGATCCTTGACCTGAAGGGTGGATGTGGTAATATTCTGCGCAGTTTCTTCGTTCAGAAGGAGTACTTTTTCGCCTTCACGGGTAATAATTGCTGTTTGCTCTTTCCCGGATACTGTCGTTTTCGGAATATACTGTGCATAATACTTGCGTTGAATTGAGTCGAATGCTGCATTTGCTATTGGTGAAAGAGCTGCAATTTCTGTTGCCAAATCTTTATATTCACTATAGGTTGACATACGAATTGCATTGAGCACCTGTTCGGGTGAATCTTTGTACGACATCGGCCACATAAACGCGCTCGGCGTACAATCGGCATCACTGCTGCGACCACCACCGGAAAGACTTGACCGGCTACGACCGACGGTAGTACCGAGACTGAAATCGGAATCATCACCAAAGCGTACGAACATTGCACCGCCCTGATACTCTCCTGCTATCGAACTATGCACACCGATTGTCGTTGAATTCAACTTCAGCTCAAATCCTACCCTATGATATTGCATTTCCGGTAAGTAGTTATAGCTCACCAGCAGATTATTTTCAAACATGCCTATATCGCCTCCCACGGCAGTCGAAGTCGCATGACCACCGAAAATATCATTCGGAGAATAGGATGTAGCGGCGTGGACGGTGAACCAATGAAGCAATGCGTAGCTCGCACTAAGGTCGTAGGTCATCTTGTTGGATGGGTCCTGATTGACCGTACCTAGTCCGGCTGAGAGGAGTAAATTCGGACGCAGACTATAGATACCGGAGATTCCGTACCGCATGCCATTGAATGACAGTTCGGTATTGCGCATCGATGCACCGAGCCACAAATAGTCTCCGATAATTGGAAAGCCGAATCCTAAATAGATGTTCTGCGGGGAAATACTGTCATTTTTAGGTACATATCCCACACTGAAATTTGATACCTTCATGAATGCGCCATAGAATCCGGTCAAGCCGAAAGCCGGCTTGAGGGTCGTCCCGACTACCATATCAAAATCATCTTTGATCCCAAGCAGAGCGGGATTCCATCCGACTGCACTTGCGTCATTAAGGAGACCAAGCCGTCGATTCGTAAAATCACCCGGGTTGAATAGTTGCTGCGCCTGCGTTACAGTACTCAACATTACTACAAAAAAAACCACCGCACCGTATAGAGTTTTCATGCTCATCTCCTTAATTTTACAGATAATTATCGAATAGACTTCGCCGGTATCCCGACGGCTACTGCACCTGCAGGAATAGACTTCACCGCCACCGCACCTGCCCCTAAGACACAACGCTCGCCAAGCGTGACCGCGGGAATCACGGATGAATTCGTACCACATTCTACCTCGTTCTCAAGCGTGACATTACCCGAAAGATGCACTCCCGGACTACAGGTACAGAACTCCCCGATCACTGTGTCGTGCCCCACCGTACAATGCAGGTTGAGCATCGTACCATAGCCAATCCGTATATCGACCGTCAGTGATGTTCCTGCGCAAATTACTACATTATCAGCAAGTTGCACTGACGGATGAATTTTCACATCAGGATACACCAAGGGCGGTGCAGGTACCAATCCGCTATGTCGTGCCTCGGCGTCCATTGCTCGCTTGACTTTCGGAGAGCCGGCACCAAAACAATACCTCACCTCCGCCACATTGGGATGGTCGCTTATAAATGCTTCTATTGTCGGGTAGTTAGGATAGCCATGCAGGAGAGACAATTCACCTTCGGGTTCTGATCGTACGAATCCGAGTATCCTCCAGCCGCCGATTGCTTCGATCAGCACCATGAGTTCGCGGGCGAATCCCCCTGCGCCCAATATCACGATAGGTTTCATAGAGTGCGGTATTGTTGCACAATCCCCTTAATTCCGTCTTGTAATCCAATACTCGGCTGCCAGCCAAGCTCCTGCATACGCGAGGTGTCGAGCAGCTTGCGCGGTGTGCCGTCGGGCTTGGAAGCGTCAAACTGTAGCTTGCCTTTATAACCGACGATTTTTTTAATGAGTTCGGCAAGCTCTTTAATCGTAAGATCTTGTCCCGTTCCGACATTCACAAACTCACCAATTTCTGCTGCCGAATAACGCTCCATTAAAAACACACAGGCGCTCGCCACATCATCGGCATGGAGGAATTCCCTGCTTACCTTGCCGCTGCCCCATATCGACACATGCGTCTGAGCGATGCCGACTTCTCCCAGTGTCTGAAAAATTGAATGGATATTTTTCGGTTCAATCGAATTCTCCAGCGTCCTTCCGAGCTCGTAGCGCGCGACATCCGCCTCGATAAAATCGAAGTCATTATCTTTCAATGCCTTCGCGAGAATCATTTTACGTATCAGCGCCGGTAGAACATGTGATGTTTCGAGGTTGAAATTGTCATTCGAACCATATAAATTCGTCGGCATTGCAGAGATGAAGTTTGTACCGAACTGTTCGTTGTAATACCTGCAGAGCTTGATTGCTGCAATTTTCGCGATTGCGTACGGTTCGTTGGTGGGCTCCAGCATCCCGGTCAGCAGGTCGGACTCTTTCATCGGCTGCGGAGCGAATTTCGGATAGATACACGACGAACCTAAATTCAGCAACTTCTTGACACCAAAGCGATACGCAGCATGAATCACATTCATGGCAATCGCCATATTATCATAAATAAACTCTGCCTTGTAGGTATTATTCGCGATTATTCCACCCACTTTAGCGGCAGCGAGGAAGACATATTCGGGACGTTCGTTGTCAAAAAAATTCTCTACTTCCGCTTGCCTGCGCAGGTCTAACTCTTTGCTTGAGCGAACGAGAATATTCTCATAGCCGCGTGCTTGCAATGTGCGGAGAATAGCCGAACCCACCATCCCCTTGTGCCCGGCGATGTAAATTTTGGCAGTCGTGGGCATTGCTGTATTATCCAATGTCATTTTTCAGCGCCTCAACGAGTGAAAATTCATGATTTGTCCAGCCGAATCCCTTTGCTTTGACGGCTTCGATGCCTTTTTTCGGGGGGATAATTCCTGCCTGCAAGAGGTCGTAGTCGATCATTACCTGCACCAAGTCTTGGAAAGTAACCCGAGGTTCCCAGCCGAGCTGCCGCCGAGCTTTCGATATATCCGCTTTGAGATAATCGACTTCCGTCGGCCTAAAATACCGTGGATCAATTTCTATCAGCACATC